>JBDLWG010000291.1:0-2618 GCA_039804385.1 Bacteroidota bacterium | reverse complement strand
CTTTTTTAATTTCTTCCATTTTGATTGATGTTTTTTTTGAAATAAAACTTCTATTGGAACGCGGATGACACGGATTGGGCAGATTTTCGCGGATTTTTTTGATGCATTTTTTATATGATTTTTAAATCAATTAGAGCATAACTTGCGTCAAGTTTGAAAATTGACGCAAGTATAAATAAAAAAATTCGTGAAAATTCGCTTAATCCGCGTCCTCCGCGTTCCAATTTATCACATGCGTTCTGGCATTTCGATACCTAATAATCCAAAACTATGTTTCAAAACTTGCGCAACGGCTTTCGATAATTGCAAACGGAATATTTTGGCACCTTCCGATTCTGCTTTCAAAATCGACAAATCGTGCCAAAACTTATGGTATAATTTTGCCAAATCATACGCAAAATTCGCCACCACAGATGGGTCATAACTTTCCGCCGCTTCCGAAATAATCAACGGATAATCGTGCATTTTCAAAATTAAATCCTTTTCAGCAGGTTTTAAATCCGAATAATCGCTTTTTTGCGTCAAATCAATCCCTTCCGAAACCGCCCGCGCCGCAACGCTCGAAACCCGAACATACGAATATTGGATATACGGACCCGTTTGTCCAATCACTTGAACGGATTCTTTGGGGTCAAAAATCATCCGTTTTTTAGGATGCACCTTGACCAATTGATATTTCAACGCGCCCAAACCCAATTTCCGAAAAATCGCTTCCTTATCCGTTTCCGAAAAAGCAGCAATTTCACCACTTTCCACAGAGTTTTGACGCGCTTCATCAATCACTTCTTTAATCAAATCATCGGCATCGACCACCGTACCTTCCCGCGATTTCATCTTGCCCGAAGGCAAATCGACCATCCCGTAACTCAAATGATGCAAACCATCCGCATACGGCTCGCCCAATTGTTTTAAAATCGCAAAAAGGACTTGAAAATGATAATTTTGCTCGTCCGCAACCACATAAATCACCTTTTTCGCCCCAAATTCTTGGTCGCGCAATCGCGCCATCCCAATATCTTGCGTGATATAAACGGAAGTCCCATCACTGCGCAACACTAATTTATGGTCTAATTTGGCATGTGTCAAATCAATCCAAACACTTGTATCCGGTTTTTGATAGAAAATTTGTTGGTCAATGCCTTTTTCTATCGTATCTTTTCCTAACATATAAGTATTGGATTCATAATAGTTTTTATCAAAATGAACGCCTAATTGCTCATACGTTTGATTAAAACCATCATAAACCCAACCATTCATTTTTTGCCAAAGTGCCATCGTTTCGGGTTTGCCCGCTTCCCAATCCAATAACATTTGTCGCGCTGCTGCACCCAATTTGCTATTTTCATTGAAATACTTATTTTTATATTCTTTGAAAAAAGCGGCTGCATCCAATTCTTTTTTGGTGCGATTTTCAAATAATTCTATGGCATGGGGCGTTTCTTGCCAAATTTTATATTTTTTAGACAATTCTTTATCAAAACGCACGTAATAATCGCCTACAAAACGGTCGCTTTTAATGCCTGTGGATTCAGGCGTTTTGCCTTCGCCGTATTTCTGCCAAGCCAACATGCTTTTGCAAATCGCAATCCCCCTATCATTGATGACTTGGGTTTTAACAACGTCGTAACCCGCCGCTTCTAAAATTTTAGCGGTGGACCAGCCCAATAAAATATTGCGAACATGCCCTAAATGCAATGGTTTATTGGTATTGGGCGAAGAAAATTCAATCATGACGCGTTCTTGTCGCTGTCGCGCTTGCCCAAACGCAGGATTTTGGTTGATTTGCGCCAAAAAGTCAATCCAATAAGCATCGCTAATCGTCACATTAACGAAACCTTGAATCACATTAAAACGCGTAATAGCAGGCACATGTTGAAGCAAATACGCCCCCAAATCCTGACCAATCTGTACAGGACTTTTGCGCGCCAGCTTCGCCCAAGCAAAAACCGTTATCGTAAAATCACCTTCAAATTCTTTTTTGGTGACACTACAAGGCACGGTTTCAGGCGCGACAGGTTGATTGTACAGGGTTTGTACCCCTTGTGCAACCCCGTTTTGGATGATTGAAATAATATTCATAAAACAAAAAATAGATTAATTCGATTAGCGTTGGAAGATTTTGCTTGAAATGTATTACAAAAAACATTCCTTTTGGTAAAAAGGAAACAAAGATAGGCTTTTTTGTCAAAGTAAAGTGTAAAAAGAATGTGGATTTCTTGGATTTTTTGGATTCTTGTACGTAAAAAATGCGCTAAAGTCGTCAAGATTACAACTCTATCCATTATCCACAGCATCAAAAAGGTGCGTAGCACCGCAACATTTGTAGAAAGACGATGGATAAACATGTTTCAGAGGTGCGTAGCACCGCAACATTTGTAGAAAGACGATGGATAAACATGTTTCAGAGGTGCGTAGCACCGCAACATTTGTAGCAAAACGATGGATAAACATGTTTCAGAGGTGCGTAGCACCGCAACATTTGTAGAAAAGGTGGTTACAAATCTGTTTTGGAGGTGCGTAGCACCGTAACATTTGCATCGGTGCAAACATGTTTATCCATCGCTTTTCTACAAATGTTGCGGTGCTACGCACCTCTTAAACATGTTTATCCATCGTTT
>JBDLWG010000290.1:0-4735 GCA_039804385.1 Bacteroidota bacterium | reverse complement strand
ATCAAGGGAGTGGGTTGAGTTTGCCGTTACAGCAAGAACAATTGTTGTTTTCGACCGAAAAGCAGGTGACCAAAATCGCTGGCGAAACAGGCAAATCGCTTGAAGTGGAATCCAATGAAGGGAAGTCAGAGGGACTTGCCGTCCGAAAAGCAGGTCGCCCGAAAGGGCGCAAAAACAAGTCCCACACTGGGGCAATATCCGACCTTGTGCCCTGCCAAACGGAATCGAAGTCCAAAACCCCAAAAGGGGTTCTTAAGGCAAAAGGTCGTCCGAAGGGGCGTAAAAACAAGACCCAATCGAGTGGATCGGAATTAAAATCGCCGAAAAAAGTTCAAAAGAGGCTCTCTCATTTTAAAAATATTAAGGAACAACAGGTGACGAATGTAATCGGGAATGCGTTTTTTAGGACGACTTTATCGAATCTATTGTTGTTTGAAATCAAGCAAATCCATCCAACAGCTCATCTAAGTATTCAAGACTTGAAAGCCTTTTTCAGAGCCGAAAAATACCTTACGGAGCTTTTAAATATGGATGAATTTAAGTCATCCGTATTTTTAAATCTAAAGAACCTGCAAAACATGCCCCTTGTTGGGGCAATTAACCCACATTAGTGGCGGAGATATTGAAACTTGCGTCAAATTTGAAACTTGACGCAAGTTCATTTGCACCAAACTTGCGTCAAGTTTGAAACTTGACGTAAGTTCATTTGCACCAAACTTGCGTCAAATTTGAAACTTGACGCAAGTTAATTTGCACCAAACTTGCGTCAAGTTTGAAACTTGACGCAAGTTCATTTGCACCAAACTTGCGTCAAGTTTGAAACTTGACGCAAGTTAATTTGCTGATTTTCAATGATTTACATTTTGATAGCTTCTTTAGTTTCTTCTAATCCAAAAAATTATCTTGGAAACATCCGTTCTTCCACCAATTGACAAATGATATGTCCCAATAAAATATGGCATTCTTGAATACGCGGCGTATCTTTAGAAGGCACATTCAACAGAAAATCGCAAGATTCGCTCATTTGACCACCCGTTTTACCCGTCATGCCGACGACTAAAACGCCTGTTTTTTTCGCCACTTCAATCGCTTTTAAAATATTCGGCGAATTGCCTGAAGTCGAAATGCAAAATAAAATATCGCCTTTTCGTCCTTTTGCCCGCATTAATCGCGCATAAACTTCATCATAACCATAATCATTGCCGACTGCGGTTAGATACGATGTATTTACATGCAAGGCTTCTGCAAAAAGCGGGTCGCGGTCATAATAAAAACGACCCGAAAGTTCCGCCGCAAGGTGTTGTGCATCCGCCGCAGAACCGCCATTGCCGCAAAACCAAACTTTATGGTCTGCTTTAAACGCCTTGACCGTCGCTTGCGCAATGTTTTCAATCGTATCCATTAAAACAGCATCGCGCAATAATTGCGTTTTAACATCAATCGATTCTTGAATAATTTTTTTAATATTGGACATCAATTTGTATTAAGTAATTAATAATCAAGGATTTAGATTTTAATTTAACAATGCCAAGTCACCAAACCTTCGGAGGTAAATTGAAAGCCTTGGAATCGCCCACCTGCCATTTTCAACGCATCAATCACTTGATACCGCGTAATCCCATGACAAAAAAAGGTCATAAATCCGCCGCCGCCAGCACCCGAAATTTTGCCGCCGTCTGCACCAGCGTTGATTGCCGCTTGATAAATTTCATCAATATGAGCCGTCGAAATATTTTTCGCCATTGCCTTTTTATGTTGCCATCCGAAATCCAAAATTTTACCAATTTCGCGCAAATTGCCCCTTAAAATGGCTTCTTTCATCAAAAAAGCCTGTTCTTTGACCTTGTGTGTCGCATCAATCGCTTTGGTTTGCGATTGTTGAATATTGGCTTGTTGCGTTTCGATGATGCTGTGCGAGAGCCGACTGGTTTCGGTATAGTACAATAAAAGATTATATTCTAATTCATGGATATAATCTTGTTTAATGCGTAAAGGATTGACAATCACTTTATCATTGGCATAAAATTCCATGAAATTGAAGCCGCCAAAGGTTGCAGCATATTGGTCTTGCCTTCCGCCTGCCATGCCTAAATCTTCGCGCTCGACCTGATATGCCAGATGCGCAATGTCATATTCGCCCAAAGGCAGTTGTAACCATTCGGCAAACGCACCGATAATCGCCACCACAAGCGTCGAAGAAGTGCCCAAACCAGAACCTAACGGTGCTTCTACATGGGTCGTGACGCGACAAGACAAGGGTTTTCGAGCAAAATCGCGCACAATTCGGTTGTAAACGCCTTTCAATAAGACCAAACCGCTATCGGTTTCCAATTGCAAAGCCGCTTTTAACACTTCCCGTTGTTGTCGGTCAATGGATTGCAAAATGACTTCGCCTGTTTCCAACGGTTCCAGCGTCACATTTGCAAAGATATTAATAGATGCGTTCAAAATAGCCCCGCCATATCGGTCGCAATAAGGGCTGACATCGGTGCCGCCGCCCGCTAATCCAATGCGCAACGGTGCTTTACTTCTAAAAAACATATTAATAAAAATTTTGAATTTTAACTTTAAATGGATGATTTTTGTGTCAAACGGCTGCAAAACTAATTAAAAATTTGGTGCAACCAAATTTTACAAAAAAAGACTTATATTTGCAATTACAATAGGGCATGTACCCATGATGTCAAATACGTATTCTATTTCAACTCTGTTTCCTATGTGTTTTAAAAATGAAAAAATGAAAAACAAACTGTTGATTTTGTTAATTTTTGCTTTCGGATTGCCTTCGGCGCATTGTCAGCGTGATTTTTTCAAAGACAAAAAACAATTTGCGTTGTCGGATACCTTGCGGGGCATGTTGTCGCCTGCGCGGACTTGCTTCGATGTGACGTTTTATGATTTGCAAATTCGCGTTGATATTCCGAAACGCTCTATTGCGGGTTTTAATGAAATGACGTTTCAAGCGGTGCGCGCTTTTGATAGTTTGCAATTAGACCTTTTTGCCAATCTGAAAATTGATAAAATTATTTTTGAAAATAAATCATTGAAATTCAAACGATTACATAACACTTTTTGGGTTTATTTTTCAAAAACCGTTCCACAAAGAACGGTTGGGAAATTAAAAATCGAATATCATGGTACGCCCATTATTGCTAAAAACGCGCCTTGGGATGGCGGTTTTACTTGGAAAAAAGACGCTGCTGGAAAGCCTTGGTTTGCGGTTTCGTGTGAAGGAATTGGCGCAAGCCTTTGGTGGCCCAATAAAGATCATCTTAGCGATGAACCTGATAGCATGTCGATTTCGGTCAGTGTGCCGAATGATTTAAAGGCGGTTTGCAATGGGAATCTGCGGCAAATTTCAGAAGATACATTCGGTTATAAAAAATATCAATGGTTCGTTTCGTACCCGATTAACAACTATAATGTAACCTTGAATGTGGCAGATTATCACCATTTTGATGATACTTATACCGCAAAAGATGGCTCCAAATTGAATTTAGATTATTACGTTTTGAAGGAAAATGCGGCAAAAGCAGCAACTCAATTTCAACAAACCAAGCCAATGTTGGCTTGTTATGAGAAATATTTGGGAAAATATCCGTTTTGGCGCGATGGTTATGCCTTAGTGGAAACGCCGTATTTGGGCATGGAACATCAAAGTGCGATTGCTTATGGCAATCAATATATGCGCGGTTATCTCGGTGGGATGATTCCTGCGGATATGAATTGGGATTATATCATCGTGCATGAAAGCGGTCATGAATATTGGGGCAATGCCGTGAGTTGTAAAGATCATACCGATATGTGGATACATGAAGGCTTTACAACTTATTTAGAATCGTTATATGTTGAAGAAACCATGTCTTACCAAGACGCGCTCCGTTATTTGGCAAATCAAAAAATGATGATTGAAGGCTTGCAACCGCTTATCGGACCCGCCGATGTAAATTTTAGTCCAACAAGTGATATTTATTTCAAAGGCACTTGGATGATTCACACATTGCGTCATTCGATTGGAAATGATAAACTTTTTTTTGATATGTTCAAAGCATTATATCACCAATTTGCTTACAAAACGACGAGTACACAGGAAGTGATCCAATTTATTTCGACGTATTTGAAAAAAGATTACGCGCCCTTTTTTGAACAATATTTGTATCAAGTGAAAATGCCTATTTTGCAATATAAACTCAAAAAAACGTGGCAAGGTTTAGAAGTTTCATATCGATGGGAGACGGACGTGAAAGGTTTTGAAATGCCAATTCGATTCGGACAAGCGAGTGCTTATAAAACGGTTTCGGCAACGAATGAATGGTCTAAAACGGTTATCAAAGGTTTGAAAGCAGCGAATTTTGCAGTTGCAACTGAATTGTTTTATATTGAAACAAAAAACATAGATTAGATGGCGCGTGTAATCAACAACAACGTTAGTACAACGTTTGGAGGGTTTTAAACCCTCCAAACGTTGTTGTCGGAATCAACAATTATTTTTATTGAAATTTGTAAATCAGTTTACAATCTATTGTAAATCAATGCATTCGGTCTCCGCGCACTTCCATATGGCGCATCACTTCTGCTTCGTATTCCAAAAAAGCCTTCCAGCGCGTGCGAACCGCCTTTTCATCGCCATACAAGGTTGCCAATTCAATAAACAATTTGTAATGTCCTGCTTCGGAAACCATGAATTGATGATAAAAAGTTTTCAAGTGTTCATCATCAATATGCAAGGATAATT
>JBDLWG010000289.1:0-2836 GCA_039804385.1 Bacteroidota bacterium | reverse complement strand
CCTTCGCCCACACAAGGCACGATTTATACAACGCCGATTTTGATGGATAAAACGACGGTTGTAAAAGCGATTGCTTACGCAACAGGCGGGCTTTCTAAATTGGAAACGCACTCTTACTTGTTCAGAACCAATCGTTTAAATGAAAATTGGAAATATCCTGCATTGTTGACCGATGCGGATTATCAACAGGCTTTGGATGAATTGCCTGTGGTTTCCATTTCGTCACCGAATCCTGTTTTGGATTCTACGGCTTCGCCTTTGTTGGGTACGTTTGAATTTGTGGAACAGCCTTCTCAAAATAAAACAGGTACGGCAGTGGAAGTTGGTATTAAAAAATTTGGCAATTCATCCTTGAATTTGCCTAAAAATAGCTTGCGTTTTTATTTCAAATCAACCTATGGCGCGGATGAATTGGGTTACAATGTTTTCACAAAAAGCAGTACGGATAGTTATAAACCGTCTTCCAAAATCAAATATTTGGAGTTGAAAGAAGGGCAAGATGGTCCTGTAGGCAATGATTTTGGAGATGCCCGTTTTTCGGAACATTTAATGCGTACGACCTTGCGCGAAATGGGCAATTTTGACCAGTTTACGCGTTATGTGAATGTTTTTCATAATGGAAAATATTTAGGTTTATACACAATGCGTGAAAAATTTGATGATAAATTAGCAGAAGTCTATCATGGCGGCAAAGCGGCAGATTATGACCAAATCAATTGTCAATTTGACGATTGGGTGCGCGGTTATGCCGAACAAGGCGATACAACGCAATGGAATATCCTCAAAACAGCAGGACAAAACAATGATTTTCAACGCGTTAAGAAAATGAGTGAAGTGTCGGATTACATCAATCATATGTTGGTTTTCTTAACAACAGATTGTGAATGGGAATCGAATATAGTTGGACATCACAATCCTGCGTTGACCAAATTTAGGTTTAGTTTGAATGATTCGGATGGTTTATTGTGGGGACCGCAATTATTTTCCAATTATACGACGCATTGGGAAACCTTCCAATTCAATGGTGCGGGCGGCTTGTTTGGGAATTTGTATCAGGGTCAGAATTTAGAATTTATCACCATGGTTCGAGACCGCGTGCGTCAGCATTTACAACAACCAAAAGGTGCCTTGACCGTGAATCGTTTCACCCAAAAAATCGATGAATCCATTGCCCAAATGACGCATTCGTACAAGTTGGATGTGGCAAAATGGGGTTATAAGGAGCGTTTGCATACGGAATGGATGGTTCAAAATGCCCGCATCAAGGGCGAATTGACGGCTCGGATTGCGGATGTGATTCAGCGTTTTGGGGCGAAAGGCTTGTTACATACGCTGGATGTTGCTCCTGTAAATCATCTTTCTGGGACATTGGTTTCAACCGACGCATTTAAAATTGTGAATCCGAATCAAGGTTCATCGTTATATTACACGTTAGATGGGTCTGACCCAATGGGCAATGATGGACAATTAGCACCTTCAGCGCGTTTTTACAATCCAGATAATGCGTTTTTGACAGGTGGATCATATCAAATTGTGACCAGAGCGTTTTTGGGCAATCAAAATTGGGGGCCGAAACTGCCGCCTGTTGCGTTGAATGTTATCAATGCGATTGCGCCCTCTGCACGAGTTCAATTATTTTCGGCAAATGGGTATCGATATGGTACAGAAGCCGTGTTTCATTGGTTATCGGACGCGTTTCATTCGACCGATTATTTTACGATAGAACGGCAATTGCCTAATGGAACGTTTGAAATTTTGGATTATGTGAATGCCGAGCCTGCGCAATTGCCCCATAAAGCGATGTATCAATTCAAAGATGCGCATCCGAAAGTGGATACCAATCTTTATCGGGTTGGTTTATTCGAGCAAGGGAACAATCGCGTTCAATATTCGCCTACGATGAAATTGATTTTCCCAAAGCAAATGGAATTTACAGTCTATCCCAATCCTGCAATTGATGTAGCAACCGTCGATTTAACTGCGTTTGAAAATTTGCCAACAGAGATTTGGATAGTGAATACTTTGGGCGTAGCTGTGCAGCATTTTGAAATACCTGCTGCGCCAGTTGCTTATCATATACCTGTCGCTGAACTTATGGATGGTCAATACTTTATGCGGATTCGCGCAGAAGGCAAACGAGAAGTAATGCGGAAATTAGTCGTGTCGCATCCTTAAAAAGAACCTTAGCCTCCGTTTCTGAAAGGTAAGCATCCAAAAAATGGGGCAATGTTTCCACATTGCCCCATTTAAACCTTACTTTTTCAACAAATCTTTTGCCTTTTCATGGAATATATTGGAGGTATCTTGTTCAAAAAAATTTAAAAAAGCTCCTTTTATCGGTATATTTGGATGTATCAAGGCTTCACAAAACTGCTTTTCTAATAAAAAATCACTATCGGGTTCAATTTTAGCCAAACAATAGCGGGCAGAAGCATATTCTTTTAGTTCTATATTATAGACCGCTTTTATCACCCAAGATAAATCGGCATTAAAACGCCCTGCCGTCAAAATCGGATAAGAAGTTTTTCGGGCGCAATAGTTTTGCAAAAGTTGCTTCACTTCTGGCGATAAGGGCTGTTTATACTTTTGCGTCAACTGACTTTCCACTATGACACAATTAAGAATCCTCCTATCCATCTGAAACGGATTGCTCCAAGTTCGATGGGTATCCGCAGCACCCACCAGACCAATTGGGGTCTCTTGTGGTGGGATAGGCTGCGTATGAGCGAAAATAGAATCATTCGGTCTTAATGTTTTTGGCGCGGGTTGTAACCCTTGTTGTGGAGCAGCCACTTTAGATGGTTTTTTGGGACGAACTTGAATTTGGGGTTGAAGT
>JBDLWG010000288.1:0-10521 GCA_039804385.1 Bacteroidota bacterium | reverse complement strand
TCGCAAAATTGGATTTGAAGTAATTCGCAACCGAAACAACGCGTCGATTCGCTAAATGCCGATTGTAATCATCGCCCGCTAACGCACTCGTGCAACCTTGCAAAACCACTTCCATCGAATAGCCTTTACCCAAATATTGACGCAAAATCTGGCTGTAACCTGTCAATCGTTCATAATTGCCTTTCACTTCATCCGCAAAAAAGCCTTCCATAGGTGTACCATCCGTTGAATTGATTCCTTTTTGATACATTCGTTTGAACTCCCCTTTCCGATTGACGAAACCCCGATACGTCGATTCATAATTAATTTCAGTCGCATCCGTTGTCGAATTTGGATTCGGATGGTCATTGTCAAAATACAAAGATAAAGGCATCGTCGCGAAAGGCGTTAAGCGTACCGTTTCGGTAGCACTTCCCTTTTCAGTACCTGTGTGACTCAACGTTTCTGCACTGTAACCTGCGGCACGCACTCTAAAATCATAGATTTTACCGCCTTCCGTGTTGTAACGATAACCATTGTTCACAAAACGAAGTTTAGCCGATTTTGCACCACCTATGTAAGCATCTACCTCTGCACCCGTAATTGCATCTCCCGTTAACGCATCCACTACGATTAATTCAAAACCTTTTGAATTAGAAGCATTCGTCATCGTTGATTCTGAACCTGTTGTAGAAACCATTGATTCTGAACGCATTGCGCCATTGGCAACAGCCGTTAATTCAATCGTTTCATTCACATCGCTACCGCCGTCTGCAACGGTGTATTGAACATTGCGCATTTCATAACCTTTGGCAGTCACCCGCAATTCGTAGGATTTGCCCGTTTCCATTTTGTACATCCAACCTTTGCCAGAACGCGTTGCCAAACCCAATCGTTTGCCCGAATTGGCATCATAACAAGTAACTGTCGCATTTTCAATGATGGAAGCGGTATTTAAATCAACCAACATCCAATGATAATTTGACTTGGATTTAGACGCAACAACTTCTGTTTTGGTGCTTGCAATGGGTGTCAAATATTCAATTTCGTTTACACCTGCGCCATCCGTTGTCGTGTAACTCCGTGTCGAACTTTGGTATCCTTTTGCGGTGATTTTAAAATCATAACTCCGTCCTGCTTCGGTTTTGAACCGATAACCTTTGCCCGATTTGGTTGCATTGCCCAAACTCTTGCCCGTACCTGCATCTTTTACAGCAATCGTTGCATTATCAATGATGTTAGAAGTGGTTAAATCAACCACCATTAATTCATAACCCGAACGCACTCTTGCTTCACTCGAACCGCCATTTGATAGGCTGATACCAGAGGAAGATACACTTGAACTCGTCGAAGTGGAGGCAGAAGCACTGCTTTTGCTTGCTCTCGGTGTAGCAATACGGGTTGCAGTAGTCGAAATTCCGATTGGAATCGTTCCTGACCCGCCCTCTACAAAAGATTTTGACATATACGACACATCACTGACCAAACCGTCTGAGCCTGTATAGATAAATTTCGTTTCGCCGTAACCTTTTGCCTTGATTCTAAACTCATATTCTTGCCCCCGAATCGTTTTATAACGATAACCGCCCTTCATTTGGGTTGCTTTGCCCAAACGACGACCTGTTTTGAAATCATAAACTTCAACCGTTGCATTGGTAATATCTTTATTGGTTTCTTGATTTTTGACCTGTAACTCGTAACCTGTAAACTCAGTCGCCGCAGGCGTACTCGTAAAACCATTTGCACCAGCCTTTTTGCTACTTCCTTTTAACGCTTTCACCGAACCATTTCTGCTTGAACCGCTGCGGGTTGCAAAATGGTTATTAGTAGCCCGTTCTGCGGAAGCAATAGTTGCTTCAGAAATGGAACTAATCGGTGCCGTATTATTGTACTGTTTTGCGAAAGCAGCCAAATAGGGTTTCAATAATTCAAATCCTGCATAGGCTTCATTGCTTTGAACCACATTTAAACGATTGATTTCCAAAATAACGACTTTTCGCTCTCTCGAAGCGTCCACCGCGTAAACCGATAATGCCCGTTGTTTGGGGTCATCATTGACACCCGTTTTTGCCAATGTTTCGCCCAAAGGTTCAATCCGAATCCGCAAACGCCCTTTTTGCATGTAATCCTGCAAGACACCATTATTAAACGTGTAAAAATGGTTCAAAACAGAACTAATCCGCCGCGAAGTCAAATTCGCATTGTAATCTGTTGCCGCCAAAGGACTCGCAAAACCTTGCATAACGACTTCTAAACTATTGCCATTATTCAAATAATTTTGCAATAAATTGGAAAAATCCATCAATTTGACATAACCCGATTGAATACTGTCATAGAAAAATTGTTGAATATCATCGGAAGCATCACGCCTCAATTTAGCCGCATTTTGGACAAATTCGCTTTGCTTGCTCATGTAACCCACAAAGGTTTCCCCATAACTCAACATGGTAAAAGTCGTTTTAGAACTTTTATCGGGTCTATCATTGTCAAAATACAAAACAACGGGCAAACCTGTAAATGGCGACAAGTAAATGGTGTCCACATATTCAAATTTGGCACTCGTCATACTGCCTGTCGCAAACGAAGTAGAGTCCGTTCCATAAGTTGCTTTGCTGCCTCTGAAAAAATACTTTTTATCAAAATCCAAGATGTTATACGTAAATTCATGACCACTTAAAGTCTTGGTTTCCAATGTTTTACCACCCACTTCTCCAAACATAATGGTTGCACCATTGATGGGTTTGCGACTCACTTCATCCAAAACGTAAGCGCGCATTTTCAAATTAGGATGCAAACGCAATTCTTTTTGCAAGGTAATGGTTTCATAATATTCTGTTGTTGTGAAATCGAGCGTATCCGAAGTGAAATTCGCTTTAGAAGCTACGACTCGGTACGATTTTCCAAATTCCAACAATTGACCAAATTGCCAACCTTTGCCATCAAAAGGAATCACGCGTGCCGCGCCAGTCACTTTATCAATCAAACTGAGCGTACAACCGTCCAAATTACTGCCATCCTGCAATCGCGTGTATAACAGGACATTGATTTTGGCATCATACGCATAAATATCATCGCAAACACAATCGCCATCATTCCGTGAACAAGTGCCGCCCAATCGATTCGAGGTAAAATAAGATTTTCCATCGGTCGCATTAAACGTATAATACATATCGTCATAACTGCTATTCAATGGATAACCCATATTTTGCACTGCAGTCCATTCGCCTGTCGTGTCTTTGGCGTATTTAAACACGTCAAAACCACCCAAACCGCGATGTCCATCCGATGAGAAAAACAAAACACCGCCATCTGCATAATAAAAAGGCGTGATTTCATCCGCACTCGTATTCACTTCTTTCATATTCACAGGCGGCGAAAAGGTGTTTTCACCCACCGTTACATACCAAATGTCCATACCGCCTTTGCCACCTGGTCGATTGCTCGAAAAATATAAGAGTTCCTTATCGCCTTCCTTTGCAATATTGGGCTGTGTGGTGGTCGAACCTGGCATATTGACACTTTCAGGCAATCGAACAGGTGCTTTCCAAAGACCCGAAATATCTTTGTCCCGAAAATACAAAGCACAGGTAAATGTTTTATCTTTATATTCGCAAATATTGTAATATAGTCGCGTTCCATCTGCATTGACGGCATAATGCGCCGCATGTTCTTTGTTATCCGACGGATTCAAATCAATCGGTTCTCCTTTTTGAACGGTATCCGTTGAAAAAATGCGGGTTGCCAAATCTGAAACCTCTAATTGATTCAAATCTTTCTCCATCGGCATTTTGACAGACGTATAGTAGAAGCGATTTTGGTGCATCACCCCACCGAAATCGGCAAAAACACTGTTGACTTTGGGACCCAAATTGTAAATATCAATTTTATTCGGGTTGCCAACCAATTCTTCTGCCCATTGACAGGTCTCTAACTCATACTTGGCTTTGGTTAGATACGGGCCCGAACCAATTTTGCGAAAATTGGAAACAGCTTCCTTGTACTTACCCAAAGCCTTTTTGACCAACCCAAGCTTGTAATAAAACTCCGAATTGGCATCATTTTTATAACGATTCTGCCATTTTTCAAAATATTCTTCTGCGTAACGGTAAATTTTCGCATTGCGCGCCAATTCAGCCGCTTTGAAATATAGATCGGTTCGAGCCGAATCATCTTGAATTAACGCGTTGTAGTATGCCAGTGCTGCATTATAGTCCTTTTTCTCTGCTGCTTCCCGCGCTTTTTCTTCAAACGCAGCAGGCGATTGAGCAGCTACACGGACTGCATTTCCCATCATTAGCATTGACAACAATATCCAAAAAGCGTGAAATTTCATCATTTCTATCACCATTTTTATTTTGTTTGTTTATAGGTTCACATTTAGTTACAAATAAGTGGGGCACATGGGGCAATATTTCATCGGCGGTACTTTGCTCATAATGTATATTACAGATATTTCGGGTCCCCCAACAGTACTTGAAGCATTGACAAATTTGGAATGATTCACATCATAATGAAGGGAAGCTCGCCATTGATTGTAATTGACATTGAAAAAAGGAACGCCTGCATCCCGATTCCGCAAAGCTAAACCGCCTTCCAACGATAATTTGCGGGTCAATTTATTCACCAAATGAACGCGACAACCCAAACTTGCCACAAACTCTTCATGAGGCCCTTGAATTTGCTTGATGACATCCACCAACAAATCCAATTTGTCGGTCAATTGCACCGCGCCCGAACCGTAAATCGCCCATCGTGTTTGGATTTTAACCGAATCACTGGACTCAAAACTGCGCATCGGACGATTGATATGGTAAGAACCAGTACCAACATTGATTAAAGTGCGGTCGCTTTGGTGTTGACGCGTGTAATTCAAACCCCAATTGACATCCAAAAAGCCGCCCCTGCCATCAATGATAGCTTCATTGGTAGGCGCGTTTGGATCAAAGGTTTTATTGATATATTGAGCATCAAAATACAAATCAGAACTCCGAAAACGGCGTTGATTCCCTCCAATAGACACGCCTGCTGTCAAAAAATCCAACTTCGTCAAAGGTAGCGAATACGCACCTGTCAACCCAAGAGACATGTTATTGAGTCGAGAATCGCCCGCTTGGTCATAGGCAAACACGGCTCCGACTCGAAAAGGACGGTGGCGATACGGGTCTTTACCCAATTTGAAGTCTGCAAACCCCGAAACAGTCGAATATCGGACTGGCACACTGATCCATTGAGCGCGATAATTCACGCCAAAACGAGCATCCCCTTTGAAGGAACCTGTCAGCGCAGGGCTTACATTCAAGGGCGACCAGCCGAAATTCGTATAGTGAATGTCCTGAGCCGATGCAAATAGAGGCATACACCAAACGGCTGCCCGCAGGAATAGGTTTGTAAAATAGTGTCGGTTCACTGTGGTTGTTTTTTAGTCAAAAAAATATGTTCCCAACAATCTGCTTAGATAGCATTTTTATGCACATTTCAAGCCAATGACAACAAAACGATGTCACAAGTTTCAAATTTGGCATAAAAATACTTTAAATCTGGCAATTAAAAAATTTTATCTCGAAATTTACACGCACAAAACAAAATTTTGATTTGTAGGCGTATTTGTAACGGGGAGCTGCATCTAATGCAGTGAAATAGGAAAAAACTTATACAAATATATCCTATTTATCTGAACCCGTGCAACTTTTTAAATTACATTTTTTTAATACAAATACAATTTTTAAATTATACAATTTTATTTTTTTAAAAAAAGAGCCGTCACAATTTTTCATAAAACGTTTTTATAATTATATAAAAAATTGTTTTACACACAACTAAAAAAAGTAAAATATAATATAATTTATTTACAACATTACTTTGTAATCCAAACAAGGTATTTTTATTTTTCAAATAAAAAATGGCAACTCATGCACTTTTTTTTGAAATTTGAAAAATATTCGGTTTTAACAAGCAAAAGATTGGCTAAACGGCAGGTGTGTAGTTCAAACTGATAGTGACTCCTTCATAGTTCTTAAACGTTGTTCCCTCACGGTACATGAATCGTAGATGATTGCTTTTCGGTGTCCTCATTTAGATAAGGACGGCTGCAAAAGTAACATCCTTCCAGCAAATAATCTAAAAAGATTCGCTAACAACCTGTTAACGATTTTTGAATGCAGATATTAACTTATCAAAAACACGCTCGATAAAACGCCTGTCTTCGGTGATGATTTCCGCAATGCCCTGCATTTGTTGGTCAAATTTCAATGTTTTCTGGTAGCTTGTTTTCAAACCATTCGGCAATTGTACGCGCACCGAAATAGACGCATTGTCTTTTGGCAGGAGGGATTTAGTATCTACGACCCCATCCACCATGCCATATTCTTGATACGGATAGCTGTCAAATTTGATTTTCACCCGCTGTCCTGCCTTCACTTTTCCAGAACCATGCATAGGAAGCGACAGCATCCCAATAATCGTGGAATCATTTTGCGGCACAATCGCCATGACTTGATCGGATTCTTTAATATTTTGATGTGTAGCCCAATAATTATTGAAAAAAGAGACTTTGCCCTGAATCGGTGCCGTCAATAAGTACGTTTGTTTCCATCTTAGTATCGCCGTTTTCAATTGATGTAAGTTTTCAACTAATCCGACATATTTAACCGTATTGCCCTCTTTGGTATTTTGCTGAATTTCGAGAATACTTTTATCGATTTGAATGCTATTTCCCTCAAATTGTTTGATATTGGTTTGCACATTTTTGTACTCACGCTCCATTGTCAATGCTTCCTCACTCGCCCGTTCCAATTCATTGAGTGAAATGGGTGTATTCGGTTGGTTGTAAAGACCTTGTTTGGCTTTCAAACGTTGTTTGGTAAAAGTCCAGTTTTTTTCAACCGTTTTCAACTTTTCTTTTTCCGTGCCAACGAGTTGTTCTAAGTTAAATTTTTGGCGTTCCAATTGCCGTATATTTTCAGTGCCGAAATTTTCATTCTGTTTGAACGTGTATTCTTTCAGCAACTGAACAAATACGGAGTAGGTTGGTTGCAAATCACCTAAAAATAATCCTGTTTTGGGTTGAAATCGAATGATACTGAGCGCGTTCATCGAATCTAAACGATTCAATTCGGCTTCTAAAAATAAAACATCTTGGTATTTAGCAGGATTTTGTAAGACCACTAACAACGTACCTGCCTTCACCGTATCGCCGTCTTTGACCCGCAATTCGGACAAATAACCCGTCGAACGCGCCACAACTGGCACAGGTGGGTCAAAAGTAGTGACGCTCAAAGGGGCTTGAATCTCGTCAGGATACTTAACATGCCAAGACACCGCCATCAAAAAAATCAACCCTAAAAATAAAAAGCTCGTCCCCCAACGAACAATCCATTTGGGCGGTGTACCAAGGATTTCTTGGACATCATCGCTGCGTAATTCTATTTTTTCGTACTCTTCCATAGTGATTTTTTATATTTTTGGGATTTTTTTAGGGGTTATGTAGGATGATGGATGTACGGATTTCACGGATTTTCACAGGATTGGTACGGATTCGTATCCAAAAAATCCATACCAATCCTGTGAAAATCCGTGAAATCCGTACATCTATCACCCAACAGAACATCCTAATATCCAATTAACTACCTAATTCTAATTGATTTTTAACCAAATTATAATAAGACCCCCGCAAAGCCGTCAACTCTTGATGATTCCCCGCTTCGATGATTTCGCCCCTATCAATCACAATAATTTTATCCGCATTCCGCACCGTACTCAATCGATGTGCCACAATCACCACCGTTTTGCCTTTGAAAAACTCATTCAAATTATCCATAATCACCAATTCATTGTAGGCATCCAACGCATTCGTCGCTTCATCGAAAAAAATGTATTCTGGATTTTTATAAACCGCCCGCGCTATCAACAACCGTTGTTTCTGACCTTGCGACAACCCAACTCCATCATCCCCAATTTTGGTGTTATAACCCAAAGGCAAGGATTCCACAAAGGATTGAATATTAGCGACTTTCACCGCTTGCAGCAATCGTTTTTTATCCACCATCGTATCGCCCAAAGCAATATTATTCGCAATCGTATCCGTAAAAATAAACCCTTCTTGCATCACGACTCCACATTTTTCCCGCCAAACGCGCCCTTGAATATTGCCCAAACTGACCGCACCGACTTGAACCGACCCTTGAGTTGGGTCATAAAAACGCAACAATAATTTCAAAACGGTCGTTTTTCCAGAACCACTCGTGCCGACAATCGCTAAAGTTTGCCCTTTTGGAATGTCCAAACTTAGGTTTTTTAAAACCATTGGCGAATGCGGACCACCATATTGAAACGATACTTTTTGAAAACTCAAATCGCCTTGTTCAGGAATTTCCATCATTTTGGCATTCGTACCATCTTCATCGTCTTTTTTATGAATCTCATTGAGTCGTTCCAAACTAATTTTGGCATCTTGCGCCATTTGGATAAATTGCACCAATTGTTCTAATGGTCCGTTCAATTGCCCAATAATATATTGCACTGCGAGCATTGTACCAATAGACATTTTGCCTTCAATCACCGCTTTCGCTGCCACAAACGTAATCAGAATGTTTTTCAACTGATTGATGAACGTACCACCCGCCCGTTGCAACTGTTCCAATGCCAAATAACTCGTACTCGTGCGAAACAATTTCGCTTGAGTACGTTCCCAATGCCAGCGTTTTTGGCGTTCTGCATTATGCAATTTAATTTCCTGCATGCCGCTAATCATCTGAATCAAGTTACTTTGATTTTCTGCCATTTGGTCGAAACGCTTGTAATCCAATTCTTTACGCTTTTTCAAAAAGAAGGTAATCCAAAAAAGATAGATGAACGCAAAAATACTATATATAAAAAAAATATTTATATTGTAAAAAGCTAAGACAAAACCAAATATCACAAAATTGATAATCGAAAAGAAGGTTACAAAAGCGGCGGACGTTAAAAAATGTTCTACGCGAGCATTGTCGCCAATCCGTTGTAACAAATCACCCGTCAATTTAGAATCAAAAAAACGAACTGGCAATTTCATCAATTTGATGAGGAAATCCGACACCAAACTAACATTAATCCGCGTCCCAATATGGAGCAAAATCCAGCCGCGAATGAAATCCACCGAAGTCGCGCTGATAAACAACATCAATTGCGCCAGCAAAATCGTCCAAACAAAATTGACATCTTGATGACTAATCCCAACATCCACAATCGCCTGCGTCAAAAAAGGAAACACCAAATCCAACAACGAACCCAACAACAATCCCAAAACCAATTGCCACAACAAGGCTTTATACCGCAAAATATAGGTAAATAAGAACCCAAAACCCGATTTATCGACTTTTTCGCCTTCTCGTTGGAAAAATTCGGGCGTTGTTTCCATCAATAAGATGATGCCCTGTTTTTCGCCGTCGCGCACATCACTCGCCCAGCCATTCATAAATTCGGCTTTCGTGTAATTCAACAAACCAGAAGCAGGGTCTGCCACACGCACCGTTTTTTCGTTCAACTCATAAACAACCACAAAATGTTGCTGCCGCCAATGCGCAATCAGGGGCAAAGGCAAACCTTCCAACATCCGTTCATAGGAAACTTTAACGGCAAGGGTATTCATGCCGAGTTTCTCCGCAGCGTCACTAATATCAATCAGCGCGACACCTTCTTTGCCCACAAAGGTCAATTCGCGGAGGTGTTCCAACGAATAGAATCGCCCATGATGTCGAGCAACCATGCGTAAGCAAGTCGCACCGCAGTCCATCGCGTCATGCTGCTTGTAAAAAGGAAATTTTGACATGTGAGATTACGTATATTTTTCCGATAGTATGTTCAGTGTGAAATGTCCGTTTGTTGTTTGCATACTGAATTTTCAATAATTATACCGTTTACAGGGAATCTAAAATGTTTTTAGGGAACGGTGTGTTTTGGTGAGGATACGGCGGTAAGGCATTAGTATAAGTACAACGATTTGAAGCCTTCCAATGATGTAACTCCTTTATTATGAATTTTTTATGTTTTAAAAAATATGCAAATATGATTAATATTAAAAAATAATATTTAAACTCCTTTTTTGAATTAGGAATGAGGGAATTATAGGAATTAAGGACGGCTTTGTTTGATTTTTTGTACAAAAAACCAAATAAATCGGAATGTTTCATTTGTCGGTTTCACTTTGTTGGCAATGGATGTACGGATTTTACGGATCTTCACGGATTGGTACGGATTTTAAAAAAAATCCGTACCAATCTGTAAAAATCCGTACGTCCATTGTCCAACAAAGTGGAACCTTTTTTTCCTCCAAAATGAAACATCCCAATAAATCCGCGCCCTTCATTCCTAATTCAAAAAAATATCGAACTACTTTTTATTTTTTTCCACTAATTTCAAATAGTTTTGAAATTGAATGGCATCGATTTCCATAAAAGATTGAATGGATTCATTCGATTCACCTCGTTCCATTAGTTTTTTAAACAAGCCTAATTGTTGTTGCAAAAAGCGTCGTTCAGCCTCTTTTTCGACTTGTTGAAGTTTCAA
>JBDLWG010000287.1:0-3064 GCA_039804385.1 Bacteroidota bacterium | reverse complement strand
GCCGATGCACGGTTTCCATCCAATAATTGTCGCGGTTATACAGGCGCGAATCCGATTGCGCAGTCCGATAGCCCGACCGCATCAAACATTCTGCCATGTACGTCCAAAAATGCAACGCCGTTTTATCACTAAACGTTGTCAACGCAGGGTGGATTCTAAATCCTTTAGAAATCCCCGTGCGTTTAAAATCAATCCCTTCATGCGTTTGCTTTGGTGTGCGCGCATGTTTTTGAAATTGCTCATACAACCATGTGGTGACCGCTTGTTTGGTCGCGCCCCGCTTCCAAAGCTCATACTTCTCGGATTCCTTTACTTTTTCTTCGTGCGTTTGTTCAATATCGATTTTTTTGTCGATGGTGAATGCTTCAAACGACTCGGACACAGCTGGGAGATTGGGATTTTTTTCGAACTTCTGATTGAAATATGTTATTATATTTGCCATGACCCGGAGGTTTTTATAAATGTAAAAATGAACTCATTCGTTGTTAAAATTTAATATTTCAAGCTAATTTGAAATTTAAATTTTTAATATTTGAAAAAATAAAATTTGTTATAAACCTTGTTTTAAGTAAAAAAATGTTGAGAACATCGTTATTTCGCCTCATTTATTTCACGATGTAAAGAAAAGCATAATTTTAAAACCATCTTGAACATTTGAATATCATTAACATATTTAACTATTTCTTTTCTATACGCCGCTTCCTAAATCCGTACCTTAATAACACTATTAAGACCGAAAAAGGTTGCGTCCGTTACGCGAATGCAAAACATATTTTTTTAATGTATTATTTAAAAATACATAGAATAAGGCATAAGCCAATCATAATTTTGTTCGGGAGGCGAATGGATTTTAAAAAAAAACTTTGTTTGGCGATTGGTTTAGAAAGAGAAACTTTGTTTTTAAAAAAAATATTGTGTTTATGAATGCGAATTATGCAAAAAAAAGTTGGTTGATTTGGTAGTCGGGAAATTTATTGCCTAACGACTAACTGCCTTTGAAAACTCTTTTTCCACAATCGCGTTTTCAAGATAAAATTATCAAATATTGTTAAAAAATAACTCCAACTTATGATTATTCATTCCAAAATGCCTGATGTTGGCACTTCGATATTTACGGTGATGACGGCTTTATCGCAACAACACCAAGCAGTGAACTTAGCGCAAGGCTTTCCGAATTTTGATTGTTCCGATGAATTGAAAGATTTAGTTCGTCATTACATGACGAATGGGTTCAATCAATACGCGCCGATGGCAGGTGTCCCCGCATTAAGAAAGGTTTTGTCAAATAAAATCCAAATGTTGTATGGCAAAATCATTTATTCGGAAAATGAAATAACCATTACCGCAGGTGGAACGCAAGCCTTATTTACAGCGATTGCCGCATTGGTTCGCCCACAGGATGAGGTGATTATCATTGAACCTGCCTATGATTCCTACGCGCCCTCTATTCAAGCGATGGGCGGCAAAGTGGTTCCGTATCGCATGGAAGCACCCAATTATGAGATAGATTGGGTTTTATTTGAAAAACGTATCACGCCCCAAACGAGGATGATTATCATCAATACGCCTCATAATCCAACAGGCAAAACATTCAAAGATGCTGATTTTCAAGCCTTAATACATTGCGTTAAAAACACCAATATTGTGATATTGAGTGATGAAGTATATGAACATTTGGTTTATGATGGAGCAAAACCGTTGAGTTTGATGGATTATCCTGCGTTATGGTTGCGGGGTTTGGCGGTTTATTCTTTTGGGAAAACGTTTCATGCGACTGGTTGGAAAATGGGTTATTGTGTTGCGCCAGAAAGTTTGATGCGCGAATTTCGCAAATTTCATCAATTCAATGTGTTTTCGGTGAATGCGCCAATTCAATACGCATTGGCTGATTTTTTGGAAAATCCTGATAATTATAATCAATTAAGTTCGTTTTATCAACAAAAACGCGATTTTTTTATCCAAAAAATGGCTCAAACGCGTTTTAAACCGTTACCTTGTGCCAGTACGTATTTTCAATTATACGATTATGCACATTTGTCGGATGAGTCGGATATGGATTTCACGCGCCGTTTGACCATTGATTATGGCGTGTCGGCGATACCTGTTTCGGCTTTTTATACGGGCGGTTCGGATGCTCGTGTGATACGATTTTGTTTTGCGAAAACGGAGGATGTTTTAGAAAAAGCCTGTGCTTTATTGGAAAAAGTGTAATCAACTATTTGACTCATGTTACGCAGTTCTATTATAGAAGGCAAATATAATTTCGTTTTCTGAGTGAATATGTTTCGGAAACCTTCAAGGTTTCCGAAACATACCCTTTCTACAGAACAATATTTTGTCCTCGAAAAGCATTGCGTAACATGAGTATTTGAATCAGGAATGAAGCAAATGTGTCCTTAATTCCCCAATTTCCTTCATTCCTAATTCAAATATCAAAATAAACATATTCAATAAAACAGTACAAATACGGCGTAAAATTTGCTATTAAAAAGCTATTTGATTTAATTTTACAAACCGAATTCTTAGACCAAAGCGTTCCCCCGCGTTTTAAACGCAAAGTTGTTGTCCGTTCAACGCCTTTGTGGGCTATTCTTGATGTCTTTCACTATGAAAATCAATATGTTACGCATGCTCACTATCTGTATGATAGTCAGCCCTTTACGAATTGGGAGCCGATTGCCCGTTCCTAAAACACCGCTTAAAAGATGTCTTACAGGCGACTGTCAAAACGGTTTTGGGACGTATCGGTCTCTGAAACGGGGCTGGCAATACACAGGTGCGTTCAAAAATGGGAAACCCGATGGACACGGAAAAGTCGTTTTTACCGACGGACGTTTTTATGAAGGCTCGTTTTTCAACGGCAAATATCATGGGCAAGGGCGTATGCGCTTGGATGCCAAAACCCAAGTCGCAGGACATTGGGAAAACGGTATTTATTGTCCCGAGAAACAAAATTTGAAAATAAAAAAATCGTAAACCATTACAATACAATTCATTATGAAAAATTTAAGTATTCTTTTAATGCTGATTGGACAGTGTGGTTTCCTCCCTGCGCAATGTTTAA
>JBDLWG010000286.1:0-3784 GCA_039804385.1 Bacteroidota bacterium | reverse complement strand
GGCGGCGTAACCAAATAGGGATGCCATTGTTTATCAATCGTTTCACTGATAATCGTTTCAGGACGCAATCGCGCATAATGATATTTTGCTTCCCAACAACTCAAAAATGCCTCATAAATGCCAATTGCCGTTAAGGTATAGGTGCGCAATGCAGGATAATAATCAACTTTTTGTTGTTTTAAAAACAATTGACAAATCGCTAACCAATGCCCACCCGGAGTCATTTTTTTATCTTGAAACATTAAATGCCCTTTGTGTTTGGAAACAAATGGATTGTCATCCCAAAAAGAAATAATATCTATTTGACTATTTGTTAATGATTTAGATAAATTGTAAACTTCTTGCGTTTCTTTTTGAAAGGAACTATTTTTTTGAAGTTCATACGCAGGCGGCGGTACAGGTCGAAATTGGCTCGCTGAATCTAAACAAAACGTTTTCATTTTAGCCCAATGCGGCTCAACGGCATCTGCATAATCGGGCGGAGTCGGAACCCATCTTCCAGTAGCATTATTTTTGACTTCATACCGTTCCATACCGCGTGTTTCTTTGTAATTATCGTTGCTCAATCGCTTGATAATCACCGCCGCAACTTGCTCACCAAAGGTAATTGAACGTTGAAAAGTGGAGTCAGACATTGTTTTTTTCCATTCAGATAGCATTTTAATTTCAATATTTGCTATTTCCTGAGTAGAAAAAACGACTTTTGGCGCAACTGCGCAAAATGCTTTGATAGCTGCTAACTGAAAATCATACGTTTTTCCAACTTCGGGAACGGGCATTGCATCAAATCCTTTCAACGTCGCAGCGATAGAAGGCGCATTCGGCTGTGTAAATTTGCCTGCTTCATAAGCTGCCAAAAAAGTGTACGCATAGATACGACTCGCCACAGGGGGCGAAAAAATATCTGTAATGATAATATCGGTTAATTTTTGGTGCATTTGATGCAATTGTAGAGTCGCATCAATTGTTTTTTTGGGGGCGGACGTTTCCTTACAACTGAATAATATTAATAAAACAATGAATTGTTTTAAAAACAACCTTTTTGACAAAATAATTGGTAAATGAATTTTCACAGCCTTTATTTTTTGGATGAAGCACAAATGTAAATAATTTCATCCTAATTGTTTCGCAGTCGAGAAATTTATTTCCCGCGATTCGCAGGAAATAAATTTCCCGACTGCGAAACAAGTTCGGATAATTGGGTTAGTACATGGCAAAAAAGATGGATGTACGGATTTCACGGATTTTCACGGATTGGTACGGATTTTTTCAAAAAAATCCGTACCAATCCGTGAAAATCCGTGAAATCCGTACATCCATCACCCATATTTCCCTTTTTGTCATGTACTAAGGATAATTGGGCGTGAAATTCTAAAAAAAGCGTAATTTTACACAGTGAATTGAGAACCCTTTTTAGTTTTTTTAAAATCATTTTAAGAACCAAAAAAACGGATTTTATGGTAAATTATGCTCAGAAAATTCTTGAATCGCCTGATGCTTTGCAACAATTCGAGGTTTTGCACAAAGCGGTTGAAGCCGAAAAGCGTCGCCGACATCAATTTCGGGAATGGATTACGCCCGATGTCAAAGCGGAATTTATTAATGGCGAAACGCTTATTCATTCGCCTGCGAAACGGCGACACTGGAAAGTAACCGATTTATTTTCCCGATTGGTCAGTTTTTACGCTGATATTAAGAAATTAGGAACAGTCGGTGTTGAAAAAGTGATGATTTCGCTCACGCGTAATGATTACGAACCCGATTTAGTATTTTTTACAAAGGAAAAATCGGATTTATTCACAGATGACCAAGTGCTTTTTCCCGCGCCTGATTTTGTGGTTGAAATCTTATCCAAAAAAACAGCCGCTAAGGATAAAGGAGTGAAAAAACAGGATTATGCAGCGCATGGGATTCAGGAATATTGGATTATTGACCCTGTTCGTCAACAAATTCAACAATTCCTTTTGACGTTTCCAACAGATAAAGAGTATGCGCCACCAAGCGTTTTTACGATTGATGAAAATATCGAAAGCCTTGTGATTCAAGGTTTTGCAATTCCTGTGCGTGCGATTTTTGAGAATCAAGCCAATGTGGAAGCATTACAAAAATTATTAAAAAATTAACACATAGGTCACATAGGGTGACATAGGACACATAGGGCATCATTGGGGAATCCTTATCTCCAATAATACTCTATGTGTCCTATGTCACCTTATGTGACCTATGTGTTTCAATAATCAAACAAAACAAATGATGAAAAAAAATCAACTTTATTCCCTATTCCTTTCCTTTCTTTTTTTAGCCAGTTGCAACCGCGATAAAAAACTATTCTCCCTTTTAGACAGTCGAGTAACAGGCATTGATTTCAATAATCTCATCACCGAATCCGATTCATTGAATATTTTCAACAGCGAATTTCTCTATAATGGTGGCGGAGTCGCAGTCGGCGATTTGAATGGAGATGGGTTACAAGACCTCTATTTCACAGGAAATCAAGTCGAAAATAAACTTTATTTGAATAAAAATCATTTAAAATTTGAAGATGTAACACAAAAAGCCAATGTTCAAAAGCAAAAAGGGCAATGGTCCGCAGGTGTCAACCTTATTGATTTAAATCAAGATGGCAAATTAGATATTTATGTTTGTAATACGTTTCAGAAAAATTCGGATTTGCGCAAGAATTTATTGTTTGTAAATCAAGGGAATGATACAGAAGGTGTTCCACATTTCAAGGAAATGGCGGCAGATTATGGCATTGCGGATACGACACATTCTGCCAATGCACAATTTTTTGATTATGATAATGACGGCGATTTAGACCTTTTTATCGGGGTGAATTTCATGGATACGAAGTATCCAAACCAATATATGCGCAAAGTAACGGACGGTTCTTCGCCGAATCGAGACGTTTTATACGAAAATACAGGCGAAAATGGTACTGGACATCCTGTTTTCAAAGATATTTCGCTCAAAGCAGGCATTTTATTAGATGGTTACAGTCATAGTTCGCTGATTACGGATTTCAATAAAGATGGTTGGATGGATATATATGTTGCAAACGATTATGTTACGAATGATTTGATTTACATCAATCAAAAAAATGGCACGTTCAAAAACGAAATTGCAACCATTTTCAAACATCAAGCCGCTTCCGCAATGGGCAGCGATGTTGCGGACATCAATAATGATGGTTTGCTTGATATGTTTACAACCGAAATGTTGCCCTATTACAACAAGCGCAAAAAGGTTTTTTTGAATGCCAATAATTATACAAATTACGTTAATAACAATGTGTATAATTATGAATATCAATATGCTCGCAATGTTTTGCAACTCAATCAAGGCATGAATCCAGAGACGCATTTGCCTGTATTTAGTGATGTTGCCTTTTTGAGTGAGGTGCATGAAACGGAATGGAGTTGGACTTCGTTGATGGCGGATTTGGATAATGATGGTTTGAAAGACCTTTTCGTAACAAACGGTTTCCCAAAAGACGTGACCGACCATGATTTTGGAGCATTTCGCAGTGAAGTCAGTAGTTTATACGCGCCTGTGGATTTGCAAAAAAGGATTCCACAAATCAAATCACCTAAATTTGCATTTAAAAATAAGGGTAATTTATCATTTGTAAATAATTCAAAATCATGGGGTTTGGATGCTCGTGGGTTTTCAAATGGGGCTGCGTATGCGGATTTGGATAATGATGGCGATTTGGATTTAGTGGTTAATAACATTGATGATAAAGCCTTTGTTTTCCAAAATCATTTGAATGATGGCGAATCCA
>JBDLWG010000285.1:0-3679 GCA_039804385.1 Bacteroidota bacterium | reverse complement strand
AAAATGTAAATTATTGAAAATCAGCGAATTAACGTGCGCCAAGTTTGGAACGCTGTCCATTACCCATAAGTATTTTGAGGTGAAAAGAGCAAAAGAGGATTCGTATCAACGTCGGCAAGGTTTGAAACCCTATCCATTACCCACAGAATGATTATCGGTATTCAAATCATTTTGCAAAATAAAAAGGTGCGTAGCACCGCAACCTTTGTAGCAAAATGGAATTAAAACCCGCATTGGAGGTGCGTAGCACCGTAACCTTTGTAGAAACGATGGGAATGTTACGGTGCTACGCACCTCCAATGCGGGTTTTAATTCCATTTTGCTACAAAGGTTGCGGTGCTACGCACCTTTTTGGATTCTGTGGGTAATGGATAGGGTTTGAAACCTTGCCGACGTTAGCGATATCAATTCCGTCCCTTCCAGATTATTTCCGTGTTACTTTCATTTTAGCAACCACCAATACTTTTTGGTCTGAAAAGTCCATCCAACCATAATCATAAACATACCGATACATTTTATTTTCTTTATTGGTATAAATGCCTGTCATGTAATCAAATTGAAAACCAGACCGAACTAAAACCAATTTATCAAAAATCTCTTTTTTAGAATCTTGCATCAGGCTATGCAAAATGGTTCGATTGCGATGCAAATAACCGTCAATTTCCTCTGTGACTGAGCGAGTCACTTTTTTTTGCGCATTATTGAACTTGTTTTTGCAACTCGTGGAGCAAAATTTCTTATCAGAACGCCCTTTAATCATGGATTGGCATTGTTGACATTGTGGACTCATAGTGATGTATGGTATATTTAAATGATGAATATTTTGATTGTAATAATTGATTTTGCGGATTATAACGGTTATAAACGATTGAATCGGTTCCAAAACAGTTAAGTTCATAAAAAATTGATAATCAATGCTTTAATACTTGATTTGAAGCTAATTTGTACGCTACATTTGTGGCATTCTTTGAGTTTAAAAAAGAATACCGCCCCTTTTCAAAGAATCAATAGGGCGGATAAAATCACCATTTAAAACAACCACAGATGGAGCTTTACATTCAAGCCATTACTTTTGAACAAACCAAACGGATTGGAATTACCAATCGGCAATACGATGAATCGTTTCCGACAAAAATGAAATCGTTGAATGGGCGTTGGTCGCCTGAGCATTTTTGTTGGCACATTCCAGACACGGTTGCGTCTTGGGGCAAATTTAAACAGGTTTTTGAAAAAGAAAAGATAATTTTATCGGAAAAAACAGTATTGGCTGCCCAAATCGGTGAAAAAGCAGTTCAAGAACCGCTTGCACCCCCTCATTCAAGTGCGGATTTGCCTCCAACCGAAAAAATCAAGGCTCGTTTTTGCGAAATGAAACCCAATCGCGTTTTTTTGGCAATACCGCTTCATCAAAAAGATTGGATTCGTTTTATTTCAAAATTGGCTGGTGCGATTTGGCATCCACAAGAAAAGGTTTGGAGCGTTCCCAAAACCAAAGGAATTGCGGATCAATGCAAAGCTCATTTTGGAAATAACCTTGTGATAGACCGCACAACGCCTTTTGTTTTGGAATCCACCGCACCGCTTTTGCGCCCTTCGTATCATCGTTCCAAAGAACAAATGGTTCTATTTCAATTAGAATCCAATCCCAAAAGTTGGTATTTAGATATTCCTAAAAAATTGGTTATCAGTCACTTACCGATTGTGAGAAATATACATGGTAGAATTTGGAACGGAGATTGGTTTGTTTGGGAAGTGCCAAGTACTAAATTAACCTTGCGTTTTTTAGAACAATATTTGAAAGACGTATTGATATGGACTTTTGAACCAAGCGAGACTATTTTGGAAGGGATGATTCCGCCCAAATTATTGGAAACGCCCAAAACGGTTCCAAAAGCGCGTTATGAAGTAGCGATTGTAGCGTTTGAGCAGGCGTTAACCTTGAAACGATACAGTTTTCGGACGATTAAAACGTATAAAAATTTACTCCGGCAACTGTTCATGGAGTACGATGACATAAAACCGAGTCTCCTAACGCGTTCACAGATAGATAGTTATGTAGCAAAATGTATTAAAGAGCGACAGATTTCAGAAAGTTATCAAAACAGTTTATTAAGCGCGATTAAGTTTTTTTACACAATGGTGGTTCATCAAGAGAAAAAAGTTGAGAAACTTTTTCGCCCGAAAACGCCTCAAAAATTGCCTCAAGTTTTAACAGAATCAGAAGTAGTACGCCTCTTGAAATCTGTAGAAAATTTGAAACATCAATGTATTTTGAGTTTAATTTATTCAGCAGGTTTGCGTTTAGGCGAAGTGACCCAATTGAAAATCAATGATTTACAACCAGAAGAAAATCGTATATTTGTGCACAATGCAAAAGGTAAAAAAGATAGATGTACGATTTTGTCATCCAAACTTTTAACGTTATTGGATAAATATAGAGCCATTTACAAACCTGTTCATTGGCTTTTTGAAGGACAAACGGGTGGAAAATACAGTGACCGAAGCGTACAAGCGATATTTGAGGAGGCGCGGCGCAAATCGAATATTAATTCGATGGCAACAACGCATACATTACGACACAGTTTTGCAACGCATTTATTGGAAAAAGGGGTTGATTTGCGCTATATCCAAGAACTTTTGGGACATGCAAGTAGCAAAACAACCGAAATTTATACTCATATTACGAAAAAGGGTTTTCAGAAGATAAAAAGCCCTTTGGATGATTTGGATATTTAAAAAAACAATTTTTTGGGTTGTTCAACACCCTAAAAGATTATTTTAAACATCAAAACAATGGTTCAATAACAAAAAAGGTTGTTGAACTATTGTTTTGATGTTTGAAATCCATCAAAATGCTTGTTAAATCACCCAAAAAGTTATTCAACAAGCATTTTGATAGATTCAATCATCTTTTTGGTTGTTGAACAATGGTTTTGCAATTTATTTGGGTGCAACTACGACGGTTGATTTAGCATAAGGCTCTCGTGGATTGGGTGCTTTTTGCAAAATCAATTTAAAAACGGGATTAAATTCCAATTCTTTAACGCGCCTGCGCACATAAGAAACATTCCAAGAGCAATCTTTGGAAGCATTATCTCGGGCTGTTTTTAAAAGCACGGCTATATTTTCATTTTGAGTCGCAATATTGACTACATTTTTGAAAAAAATAGACCTTTCTTCAAAGCTGTTGACATCGAAATCCAGCGAAAGAATTTTAGGATAATCTTTAGCAACTTTGAGCCAATATTCGGCAACGACTATATTATCATCACTCAAAAAGGCTTCACCAATGGTTTGTTTAGACATTTTAGCCGCCATTGCTTGATACAACAAATACATTTCTTGATGATGCGTTTCGATGGCAACGGCGAGGTCTTGTACGCTCCTATTTGCCCAATCTTTTGTTAAATTCATTAGAATATCAATGTTTTATTAATAATAAAGTTTTTAAATGTTCGTTTATTGGAACGAGTGAAATTTGTTTTGCAGGTCATCGTATTTCGATACAAATATATATGTAATTTATTCATAAATGCAATAGCTTGGATAATTATTTTTTTAAATATTTTTTTAAAAAATAAGTTCATTATAATTGGGTAATTTAAATGTGATTTTGCTATATTTGTGCATGGATTTAGTGCTTGAATATGAACGAATATTATATGAGTGTTTAACTCAT
>JBDLWG010000284.1:0-3724 GCA_039804385.1 Bacteroidota bacterium | reverse complement strand
AAATAATTGTCTGACCAAATGCCTTTCTCCTGTTGCACGGTTTCAAAAATCGTCAAAGCCTTTTTGAAAAATTCTTGCGCTCCTTTAAAATCATTCAACGCATCTGCGCAAAGCCCGCGTTTATACCACAATTCACCTATGAAAGCGGGTTCGGCTTGTACATCCTTCACATAGAATGCCTCACCTAATAAACTATCCGCTTTTGTGATGTCAATGCCATATTGTATATATATAGCTGCTTGATTCGAAAGCGTTTGACACGTTGTATAATCGGTTTTACCCAATTTTTTTCGTCGGATTTGATAGGCTGTATCGTAATGAGCATACGACTGTTCCATCCTTTTTGAGCGATTAGGGTCTGCAAGATTGGTAAAGCTGTCAATAGCACCAAAATAAAAAACGCCTAATTTATGGTGCAATAAGGCAACAGCCAAGTCGTTTTGTCCAAAAAAGAACTTTGCACTATCCAGACATTGGATTAATGTTTGTTCTTGCAAAGGGTTTTGAGTCGTTATGGTTTGGACGCGTTGCCGAAAATCAGGATTGGATTCTCGTGCACAAGCTACGATGCATAGGCAACTTGCGATGCCCATAAGAGATTTGAATAATTTCATGAGGGTTAAAAATTGGATTATAACTATAAATAGGGATTTGAAAAGACAAATATAGATTATTTTTCAATATAAAAAATCCTGCTTCAAAAAATAAATTTCTCAAAGCAGGACTCAACTTAAAACGATGCTCTAACGTTTAGTGGCATTACTGCGTTTTCACTATTTTCTGGATGGCAATTTTATCACCAACCTGACAGTGCAATAAATACATACCGTTTTGAAGGTCGTCTGAGAACCATGTCCATGAAACTTGTCCATCTGAAGGAACCGTTATTTTCTGTGTTACGACGGTTTGACCTGCCATATTCGCAATAATTATCATCCCAATTTCGCCCGCTTTGCCCGTGTATGTCATGTTGGCAACATTGCCAACATAACTTAATTGCAAAGATTCGGATAAAGGGGTTGAATCCGTTGCATCACCTGCATTGCGGCTATAACCGTAACTACTACAAAGTGGGGTCATAACACCGCCTTGTGGTTGTAATTTGCCAACCCAAGCAGGTACGTTGCGACTCAAACGCGCTGTTAACATTAATTTGGTCACAGCGTAATTAAATACAGGGTTGCGAGATGCCATCAACACCGCATGACCTGTGACAATCGGGGCTGCAAACGAAGTCCCACAAGCCACATAAGCCGTTTCATCACCCCCAATATGTTGGGTCAACATAGTGCCTGGAGCAGCAATATCGACAGACCGCACTCCATAATTGCTGTAAGCAGGGCGAAAAAAGGTACTATCTTCAGTAGCTGCCACTGTAATCAAATTGTTATTGGTAAAAACGGTAGGATAGAAGCCTCTTGCATTGTTCGCATCTACATTTTCGCCTTGATTTCCAGCTGAACAAATAATCAACATATTCATCACTTTCGCTTTGTCAATGGCTTTTTCTAAAATAAATTGAGAATTTGTAGCACTGCGTATGGTATTGTCATCCACATAATTAAAGCTCATTGACAAAATATTTAAACGCAAAGTCATCGAATAGTTGATAGCCCCCAAAATATTCCAAAGGCTGCCCCGTCCGTCTTGTGTAAATGCTTTGAGTACCGTGATTTTAGAATTGGTATTGATACCCAAGCGCGTATAAACCTTGTTTAAAACCCCAAAAGTATGCGTACCGTGACCGCTTAAATCATTGATACTCATTAAGTTATTACTAACCTCACCTGTAAAATCTTTACTGCCCTGTGCATCGAAATAACGAAGGTCTCCATAAGGTCTTCCTTGTGCATTTAATGAAACGCCTCCATCAATAATCCCAACACGTACTGCATTTACGCCGCCAAGAGCACAGGGACGCAAAAAGCGTTCTTCGGTCCAAATCGCTGCTCTAACCGTTGCGTTAGTGGCTGCTGTTTCGCTGACACGGATTTTGGGGATAGCTCTACCACTTTGTTCGGGTACGGTCTCAAACACACCATTTGTTTGTACGGTGAGGCGCAGGTTGATGGCAGCAGCCGTTAAAGCGGCTAATGAAGCAGCAGAAATGTTGGTTGGCAATTGCCATAATTCCATGTCAAGATTGGCAAGCCTGCTTACTACCGTAACACCTGCTACCGTTTTGGCTTGATTGAGTAGCCTGTTTTGTGCGGTGGTCAAGGCGGGTAACGATACAATGAATCGATTGCTACTACCTGCCCCAATCGGAAAAACAGCTTGTGCAAAGCCTACGGATACACTGCCCAAAACAAGACACAAACTCAAAAAGAAGGTCTTCATAGTCAAAAGGTTTAAATTTGAATTAAAAACAAATAATTTACAAATGCGCAAATTACAAATATTGATTTTAACATTATATCGAATGGAAGGTGTATTTGGGACAGTTTTTTTTGTATTAATTTGAATTAAAGTAAAAAAAGTTAATTTAAGTTTCGGAACAGCAATTTCCGCTATGGAAAATGGTCGAAATAGGATGCGTATGATTTCAAAGATTTTAAGGATGTTTTGAGTTCTCATTTGCGTTTTTTACTCGAAAACATCCTTAAAATCTTTGAAATCATACACATCCTATTTCGACCATTTTCCAAAACAGAAACTTCCGCCGATTCATTCAGCTTTGTTTATCTAAAATATTTCACAAAACGGTCACAGAGTTCTGTCGAAGGCGTGAAATCAGCTGGTCTCAACCTCAGTGTGTATATTTGAAGGTTGCGATTATCAAATACGGGTTTTAAATTGAAACTTTTATTCAATCGCCAAGTATCATTTTTCATTGCGAAATCCCATACCCAAGCCCCCGAAGGATTGACACTGCCTATTTGTAACCCATTCGCAAAATCAGAGCCTAACGTATTGCTCATCCAATTTAAATTGCCATGAAATACGGCAAAATGGTATTTTCGACCTGAAATTAAATTGGCGGTCACGCCCAAACCTCTATTAATCCGTCCCAAATATTTCCAACGCCAGCGTCTGAAATCGCCTGTTGGTGCGCCATTCGTCACATCAATAGCATACAAATTGAGTGTTGGAATCACTGTGACTTGTTGCCCTCTGGATGTTCTGCAACCTGTCATCAAATCTAACAACATAATTACAGGCTTTGCAGGCGGATTCGGCAAAGTGAAATTCATGACCCGACTCGTACTTCCACACATATCAAATTCGGGTGACGTGTACTTTTTGTTATTATCTCGTGTGTCGTATGCTACTAAGTAAATTCTGAAGTTCGCATCTACATTTCCGTAAATGGTCATCACATCGCCATCTACAAGATCCGACCAGATCGTTCTAAAAAAAGCCTTTGTACGGGCATTGTAAACATCTATTCGAAAGCGACTCCCTGAATCCCAATAGCCCGCATTCGGATTACCTTCGGTAATACCTGTTTTCACCGTGAAACCAACAGGCCACTGTTGACAAGGTTGACAAGCAGGCGGATTGCCAGCAGGTAACGGGCTTGTATTTAACCAATCTCTCAACTCACGACAACCTGGATCATCCAAATTCCACCAGCTAAGGTGCGTCTGACTAAATTTTGCTACTAAACCACCCCCTGGTTTTGCTTCGACTGTTGCAATAGTTTCCACTTGCCAAGCTGGATTTTTATCATTTTGAGACCAGATAGGAATTTTTTCACCCACCACTAACGGTTGTGCGGTGC
>JBDLWG010000283.1:0-9765 GCA_039804385.1 Bacteroidota bacterium | reverse complement strand
ATCAACACTGGTTGCTACCATGACTTTTTTAGATGCTGACGTTATCCAAATAACTTTCTGAACGCCAAAATCTAACAATTTCTGCGTTTTTTTATACATATAACTTTCTTCACTCATGTTTAAAATATCGCCGCGAATATCGATTTCAAAAACGATTGTCGGCGGAACGGTTGCATATTTTAGGGTCACTTCCTTTGGCAGCAAAACCGTTTTGTCAAAAAGGGCAATATCACATCCGAAATTATCATTATGACTTATGTGTAAACCAGATTCGCTCGTATGCACGAAATAATGGTCATCCAAAGGTGATTTTATAATCACACGGGTCAAATAATAATTGATATGAGCTTGAAGGGTACTACAAGGCATGATTTGTTGAATGGTTTTGTTTTTCTTCAATACTTCCTTGTAGCCGCGATAGTAAATAGGCACTCCGTCCATGATTTCATAGACAAGCGATTGCGGTATATCTTGATGTTGTGGCTGCATTGAGATTCAATTTTGAGGTAAAAGTAGCTTTTAAAAACGGTTTATCCAAATTTATTGCGTTTTTTAACAATTGTTAGAGGCAATAATTTTAGGTTTTTTCAACAGGAAAGGAACAAAAGTTAACTTTTGTTCCTTTCCTGTTGAAAAAACGCAAAATTTTAGGTTTGTAGTCAGGAAATTTATTTTCCAACACTGAACCTTACTTAAACATATCTCTAATTCTATCAAAAAAGTTTTTATCTTCTCGACTCGGAGTCGGTTGAAAATTTGGCATAGATTTCAATTTTTCTAATAAATGCCGTTCTTCATCATTCAATTTTTTAGGAGTCCAAATATTGATATGAACCAATTGATCACCCGTTCCATAACTTTGTACCGCAGGTAAACCTTTGCCTTCCAAACGGAATGTTTTGCCCGATTGCGTCCCTGGCGGCACTAAAAGACGGATTTTGCCTTCCAAAGTCGGCACATCAATACGCGTTCCCATCGCCGCATCCACAAAATTGATAAACAATTCGTAATGCAAATTCGTCCCTTCGCGTTGCAAATGTTCGTGTGGGATTTCCTCAATGGTAATCAATAAATTCCCTGCGGGACCCCCTTTTGCACCGGCATTGCCGCGTTCCTTCATAGCAAATTGCATGCCTTCCCCAATGCCTGCTGGCAATTCGATTTCAATCGTCTCTTCGCCATACGCTGTGCCTTCGCCGCGACAACCCGTACAAACCGCCGTTATCATCCGACCTGTACCACGACAATTGGGACATTTGCCCGTTGATTCCATCACCCCCAGAAAGGTTTGACGCATCCCGCGCACATAGCCCGAACCGCGACAATTGGTACAAGTGGAAAGGGAACTCGAATCTTTTGCGCCATGTCCTCCACAAGTTCCGCAAGTTACTTGTTTTTTGACCTTAATTTTTTTATTCGCGCCTTTGGCAATTTCTTCCAATGTCAATCGCACTTTGATGCGCAAATCAGACCCGCGTTGACCGCGTTCCTGTTGAAAACCGCCACCACCGCCAAAAAAACTGCCGCCACCACCTCTATCTTCATTGAAAATATTCTGAAAATTACGCAAAATATCTGCAATATCTTCACCACCGCCAAAACCGCCGTGACCACCACCACCGCCATTTTCAAAAGCAGCATGCCCCATTCGGTCGTATTTAGCCCGTTTATCCGCGTCATTGAGGACTTCATAAGCCTCTGCCGCTTCTTTAAATTTATCTTCAGATGCCTTATCGCCCGGATTTTTATCAGGATGATACTGCATAGCGAGCTTGCGATATGCCTTTTTCAAAACATCTGCATCAGCATTGCGCTGAACGCCCAATACTTCATAATAATCTCGTTTTGCCATGATTCAACTATTGAGCGTCTGCCCTAAATTTATTTTCCGACCACCACTTTCGCAAAGCGAATGAGTTTGTCATTTAAAAAATAACCATTTTCGACCGTATCAATGACTTTGCCTTGCAAAGCTTCATTCGGCACAGGGATTTCCGTAATCGCCTCATGTAAAGCAGGGTCAAACGTTTCCCCATTACTTTCCATGATTTTCAAACCTTTGCCGCGTAACACGTTATGAAATTTTTGATACAATAATTGCATACCTTCTGTAAACGTTTCGTTTTTAGCGGCTCTGTCAAAATCGTCTAAAACAGGCAAAAGGGCTGACATTGTGTCACGCGCTGCGGTGCCAAATAATTCTTGACGCTCACGGGCTGTGCGTTTTTTGAAATTATCAAATTCTGCATAATTCCGCAAAAATTTGTCTTTCATCTCTGCTACTTGCACGGTTAAACCCTCATTTTCTTTTTTAAGGGAAGCGATTTCTGCTTGAAAATCACTATTTTCAGTGGTTTCGGTTGCTTGAACCGTTGCTTCTGAAGTTGCTTCTGTTTTAGGAAGCGTATCGTTCTGCTCCATTTTTTTATTTTTTCGCCGAAATTGAAACATAATCTTTTTTATCAAGCGTCCTTTAAAAATCAATTCTATTTTTAGGAGATGTAGCTTGCATCGCCTTTTTATCAAGAATGCTGCCAATGACAAAATGGCAGTTTTTTCAAAACGGCTTAACCGAATATAGGATTTTGCACCCATAAATAAGATTTTTGGATAAGGTCATGCCGTCAGAATAGGGTAGAGGGAGCCATTTTTTTTTAAAAAGGCTCCCTCTGAAAGTTTTCTTGTCAAAAAAAGGTTCGGAAACGTACCCGTTTCCGAACCCAGCAATTTCCGTTTTGGAAATTTTTGAAATAGGATGCTTCTGATTTGAAGGATAAAAAGGATTTTTTTACTAAATTTTTGCGCTTTTGAACTGAAAAGTTCCTTAAAATCCTTGAAATCAGAAGCATCCTATTTCAAGAATTTTCCAAAGCGAAAATTGCTCTCCGAACCTTTTTATTTTTCATAAATCATTGATTATCAGTTGTCTAAACTAATTCAATTGTGCTTTTGGAATCGTAAAATGAAAAGTTGTACCCACATTTTCCGTACTCGTAGCCCAAATCCGACCACCTAATTTATTGATAATTTTCTTACAAGTTGCCAAACCAATCCCAGAACCTTCATATTCACTACGGGAATGTAAGCGTTCAAACAGATTAAAAACCCGTTCTTGATATTCCTTTTTAATGCCAATTCCATTATCAATGACCATAAAAGTATGTTGATGCGTACTTTCAGCGTGCATGATTTGGATAATCGGTGTTTCCTCTTTTTTGCGGAATTTAATCGAATTGGCAATCAAATTTTGAAATAATTGCGTCATTTCAGTCGTCGAAGCGTTCAAAGCAGGCAGTCGATTGAGTAAAACGGCTGCATTCGTCTCCTTCATCGCCATTGTGAGGTTATGCACCACAATAAAAACGGTATCATTCAAATCCACCTCTTTCACATCGCCATGATCCTGTTTATTGAGGCGCGAATAAGCGAGTAGATCGTCTAACAAACGCTGCATCCGACTCACACCGTCCGTGATGTAAAACATAAATTCTTCTGTATTATCGTCCAACTTGCCGCGCAAACGCCGTTTCAACAACTGCGTGTACATGCCAATCATGCGCAAAGGCTCTTTCAAATCATGAGAAGCTGCATAAGCAAAATTTTCCAACTCTTGATTGGAAGCCAATAATTTCTCCTCAAACTTGTGCAATTCTTCGGCTTGGCGCGCCATTTCTTGTTTTTGGCGTTCTAATTCCTGTTTTTGTTGTTCCAAGATTGCTTTTTGTTCGCTTAACATATTAATAATCAATTTTTGTCCTGTTTCAAAGATTGTTACCACCGCAAAAATAACGATGCTTAACAACGTGTAGCTGAAAAAATAATATTGGTGGTTAAATTTTTGGAGTGTTTGAATCCGCCCTGCATCTCCACTTGGCTCTGTCTGATAAATATGATACAAAAATACTTCCAAAACGAGCATCCAAAGGATTCCATAGAACCGATTTGCAAATAATAATGCAATCAACGGCGCAATCATCAACCATAATAGATTATCGGAGTAAAGCCCGCCCGTTTCTGGCACCACTGGCGCAACTGATAAAATCCATACACCCGCTAATAAATTGCCTGATAGTAATAAATTGCCATATTTTTTGAAGATGTACATCAGCAAAAAGGTGGCAACACAGGCACCTATAAGGGGGACACTACTATTTTCAGGGACTATAAAAAGCGTTATAAAGGTTAATACAATACCCGTCAATAAAGTGAATAAATGAATATAGGTTAAAACATGAGCCTTTCTCAATAAAAAAGGCGACGATTTTAACTCTGGTGCGATTAGTTTTTCTGTGTATTGGTTTAGGAACTTCATTCTAAATATAGGTTCTAATTTAATCAAAAAATTCAACCGAATAGAACGGCGCATAAAAATAGGTAGTTTTAGTAGAAAAGACACAATTTTTTGGTTTTAAGTTTTAATCGTAATCTATAAAGGTACAAAAGCACGCAACCCTCCATTGGATTGCGCGCTCTTGTGTTTGTCATGGCTTAAACTTTATTCATTGTTCTTTGAAGCTACTCCAAGAAGTATTAGAATTTCATGCCAAAAGCACTAAAAATATCTTTGCGTTGCACCTGTTGTAAAAGTTCTTCTTCTTCTAAGAATTTTGCCACTTGACAAAGGAGGTTTTGAATGTCTTCTAAGGTGTGATGCAGCGTCAAAGTAATGCGCAAACCCGTATTTTTGTATGGAACACTCGGATAAACGGCAATATTGGTATAAAAACCTGCTTTGATGAGTCGTTGACAAATTTTATAACCCATATTTGGAATTCCTACTCCAATAAAGAAAATCGGTGTTCGTGCATCGCTGACCAAAGGCAATCCTAAACCTTGCGCGGTTCGGATGAAATATTGAATGCGTTCTTGCAAAGCGATTTGACGAGTCATCAATTCATCGGTTTGCATGATTTTAGCGGAGGCAATAGACGCGCCCAAAACTGCAGGCGTGATAGGTCCTGAAAAAATCATAGTGGAGCCTCCAAAACGAATCTTTTGTTTGGTTTCAGCATCAGGGCAGACCAAAAAACCGCCACTACTGCCAAACCCTTTTGCCATTGAACCTGCCAAGATCATGCGCGGATGAAAATCCACTTCACTCAGGACTTGCCCACAGCCAGATTCACCTGCCCATCCCATCCCATGTGCATCGTCTATGTAACAATGGAAATTTTCATACTGGTTGAGCAATTCGATAATTTGCTTCATCGGCGCAATATCACCAAACATACTGTACACGCCATCTGCCATGTACCAAACGTGTCGATGCAGGCTACATAAGATTTGAAGGCGTGCTTCCAAACGCTGCATGTTATTGTGTCGCACTTGTTCCACATGAGTTCCATTGGCTTTGACCATTTGAACAGCATTTTGCACGCTGTTATGCACTTGATGGTCTAAAAGAACCGCATCTTCGGGTCGAACCAATACAGGAATCGCTGCAATATGCCCCAGAGAAGTGGTTGCTGTTGCTAAAACAGGCAGACCAAAGTTCTTTTCCAAGCAGGATTCGAGCTCTTCATACAGGGCAATCCCTGTATAAGCTCTCGAACTACTGAACTGAGTCCCAAAACGCTGTACCGCATCAATAGCACCTGCCTTCAAGCGCGGGTCTAATTCCAAGCCCAAATAGCTACAATTGCCAAAATGAACGGCTCCTTCCACAGGAGCTGCTGGAATGTCAATCATTCTACCTTGAAGGCGGTCATTTGTAACCGTTAAAATTCCGATACCGTGTGCGTGAACACTGCTTAGGGTCTGCTGCACTAAGTCACTTTGAAGCGTGATTTTTGTCATTTGTTGTTCCGTTATTCAAAAATGGTTAATAAGGTAAAAGCGATTTTATGGCACCTCAGATCCAATAAAATGCTTCGTTTTTGTACTATTTTAATTCATTACTTAGGATAAATTTTGTTAAAAACGTTTTTTTTTGTGACATTGTGTAGTTTTAATAAAAAGTTTGTTGATGAATACTATTTCGTGGCAAATCTATTCTATTTGAAGGGTATTAACCAAATAAAAGTGACTATTTCTTTCTATATTTTTAATTTTTATAGAATTAAATTTTATATGTTATGATGATTGTAAAATAAAACACATGTAAAATAGCTTTTTTCAATATTTTAATATTTGAAATTTATTTTGTGTAATTTTGAATCAAAGGATGGTGCTTTCTCTAAAAAACACGTTCTTTACAACGAAAATTCGGTTGATAACTTGTATTCATGTATGTAAAAATTTAAATAACCAATAAAAGAATTATTTATGATTTATTATCAAAATAAAATTTTGATTTTTATCGGATTATGCTCCTTTTGGGCATGTACTCCGAAAAATGTATCATCAGTTGCTAATAACAGCTCGAATACGACCGTTCCTGCACCTGCCAAAAACAAGTCGGATTCGCTTACTTTTGCCTTTTATAATGTTGAAAATTTGTTTGATACAGAAGACGACCCAAAAATAGACGATAGTGAGTTTTTGCCGACTTCCAAATCGCAATGGACTCCTGAACGGTATCAAAAAAAATTGGAGCAACTCGCAAAAGTGATTCAGGCAATGGGTTTTCCTGCGGCATTAGGCGTTTGTGAAGTGGAAAATGCCCGCGTTTTGAAAGATTTGGTGGCGCAACCTGTTTTAAAAGCGCAAGGTTATAGTTTCGTGCATTACGATTCGCCCGATGAACGCGGGATTGATGTTGCAATGTTGTACAAAACAGCATCTATGTCTATTAAAAGTTCAGAACCATTGCGGGTGCAATTTTTAGGCAAGGAAGCCAATGACAAAACCAGAGATGTTTTGCGTGTAAATGCTTCTTTGACAAATGGTTATGCAGTAACTTTTTATGTCAATCATTGGCCCAGCAGGCGCGGTGGAGAAGCCGAAAGTGTTGCTCGACGCAAAGCAGCTGCAATTACGGTGCGTCAAAATATAGACGCGCTTTTCAAAACAGATGCTGATAGCAAAGTGATTGTCATGGGTGATTTAAATGATGAACCCGAAAATGAGAGTATTCAAACAACGCTTGGCGCAATGGCTTATAATCCAATGTCGAAAATGTTGCCATCCTCCAGCATGTTATTTGACCTTTCGGCGTTACCGAAACAACGCGGTTTGGGTTCCTATTTTTACAATAATGGTTGGTCGATGTTAGACCATATTATTGTGAATGGCAGTTTTTTACAACCCAATGCTGCTATACGCGCCGATAATGAGGAAACGATTTTCAAACAAGATTTCATGCTTTTCAAAGACCCCAAAACGGGAGAAGGCAGACCGAATCGTACGTATTCAGGTCCGAAATATCATGGCGGGTACAGTGACCATTTACCCGTTTTGATAAAAGTCCATTTTTAGATTTTTTAAAACACATCGTTCACATAGGTTACATAGAACACATAGTTCATCTATGTGTTCTATGTAACCTATGTGAACTATGTGTTTTAAGATTTGTTCTATAAAGGAATATTGCCATGTTTTTTCTTGGGCAATTTCACCACTTTATTTTCCAACATGGCATAGGTTTTTATCAATTTGCGCCGCGATTCGGACGGATGAATCACTTCATCAATGAATCCGCGACTCGCTGCCCGATACGGATTTGCAAATTTTTCAGCATATTCTGCTTCTTTTTCCGCCAATTTTGCCGCAGGATTCGCGGATTTTGAAATTTCTTGTTTAAAAATAATTTCAGACGCACCTTTCGCCCCCATGACTGCAATCTCCGCAGTGGGCCAAGCAAAATTCATATCTGCGCCAATATGTTTAGAATTCATCACATCATACGCACCGCCATAGGCTTTGCGCGTGATGAGCGTCACACGCGGCACGGTCGCTTCACTGAACGCATATAACAATTTTGCACCATTCGTAATAATCCCATGCCATTCTTGGTCTGTTCCTGGCAAGAAGCCTGGCACATCCACCAAAACCAACAAAGGAATATTGAAACAATCGCAAAAACGCACAAAACGGGCTCCTTTTTTAGAACTTTCAACATCCAAAACGCCTGCTAAACAAATGGGTTGATTCGCCACAATCCCAATGGAACGCCCCGCCAATCGTGCAAATCCAACGACAATATTTTCAGCATACTGCTCATGGATTTCCATAAAGGATTCATTATCAACGATTCCCGCAATCACTTCGCGCATATCATAGGGTTGATTCGCATTTTCGGGGATGACTTTCGACAAGTCAGGACGATATTCATCCTGCATCGTATAAGGAACTCTTGGAGTCGTATCTTCACAATTCTGCGGAATGTAGCTCAACAATTTTTTAACTTTCTCAATACAATCAATGTCATGAATCGCGGTCAAATGCGTCACCCCCGATTTACTCGCGTGTGTATGCGCACCGCCGAGTTGTTCGGAAGTCACTTCCTCATTCGTCACGGTTTTGACCACATTGGGACCCGTGACAAACATATAAGACGTGTGTTCCACCATCAAAATGAAATCCGTAATGGCTGGTGAATACACCGCACCGCCCGCACATGGGCCCATAATCGCCGAAATCTGAGGAATTACGCCCGAACTCAACACATTTCGATAAAAAATATCTGCATAACCGCCCAATGAATTAACGCCTTCTTGAATCCGCGCCCCGCCCGAATCATTCAAACCGACACAAGGAGCCCCATTTTTCATCGCCAAATCCATGATTTTGCAAATTTTTTCCGCATGCGTTTCCGAAAGCGAACCACCAAACACCGTAAAATCTTGTGCAAACACATAAATCAATCGACCATTAACAGTTCCATAGCCTGTAATCACCCCATCGCCGTAATAAATTTCGTTTTCCAAACCAAAATCAGTACTCCGATGCGTTACCAATTGACCAATTTCTTCAAAACTATCAGGGTCGAGCAAGAAATGAACCCGTTCTCGAGCCGTCAATTTGCCTTTTTTATGCTGCGCATCAATGCGTTTTTGACCGCCGCCTAATTTGGCTTCAGTCCGTTTCTGTTGGAGGATGCTCCATTTTTTATCCATTGAGTCGGGTATTAATTTTTTTAAAAATGTTGATAATCAATATATTACGTCCAAACGTTTTAAAAAATTAAAACGAATATGCAAATATATAGATTTCTATATTTGTTTTTATAAACACCTCAAAAAAAGATATTATTTTCGTAAAACTATAACCACTGCAAAGTGTTTTAAGTCTAAATTGAACCAATCTGTTTAAAATTACGTTATGAACAAAAATCTATCTTCCACCTGGAAATTCGTTATTTCCATCCTGCTTTGTGAAATCATTGGCATTTCGAGTGGCTTGTTTTCCGCAGGAGCGATCCAAACATGGTACATGACCCTGCAAAAACCGTCATGGAATCCACCGAATTATTTATTTGGGCCCGTTTGGACGATTTTGTATGTTTTGATGGGCATTTCGCTTTGGCTCATCTGGAAAAGTAATGCGTCAGAGCCGCTACAAAAAAAAGCTATTTACCTTTTTGCCTTACAATTATTCATCAATTTTTGGTGGTCTATCGTGTTTTTCAATTTTCAATCGCCTGCATTGGGTTTAATCGTCATTATTTTGATGCTACTCAGTATTTTAAGAACGATTTTTCAATTCGCCCCGATTTCTAAAACAGCGGCTTGGCTCTTAGTACCGTATATTTCATGGGTCAGTTGTGCAACTATTTTGAATTATACGATTTGGTCATTGAATTAACGGCAATTTCTGCTTTGGAAAATTCTTGAAATAGGATGCTTCTGATTTCAAGGATAAAAAAGATATTTTCAGTTGAAGAGC
>JBDLWG010000282.1:0-3986 GCA_039804385.1 Bacteroidota bacterium | reverse complement strand
AATACCTTTTTGGGCAGAAAAAGACTTTTGGGGCGGTGTGTGCTTGGCTTTTTTGAATGGGGCAAAGTCCCATTCAAAAAAGCAAAGCACACACCTCCCATCTCCCTCTTTTCGGCGGCGAGTCCGCCTGCCGCACAACTTGGGTTATTTAATTCAACGATTATCATATTGCTTTTCGTAATATTGTTGATACGCACCCGAAGTGACATTTTTAATCCAATCGGGATGGCTCAAATACCAATCAATCGTCATACGAAAACCTTCTTCAAACGTAATCGAAGGAGTCCAACCCAATTCATCCCGCAATTTGGAGGCATCAATAGCGTATCGACGGTCATGCCCTGGTCTATCTTTGACAAAAGTGATTAATTTTCGAGATGTACCTTGTAATTTTCCCGTTTTTTCATCCATGATGTCACACAATTTTTCGACCAAATCAATGTTTTTCCACTCATTATTGCCACCAATATTATAGGTTTCACCCTCTTTTCCTTTGTGGAAAATCACATCGATAGCTGAAGCATGGTCTTTGACCCAAAGCCAATCACGGGCATATTTACCATCTCCATAAATCGGCAATGGCTTTTCATGCAGTATATTATTGATAATCAATGGAATCAGCTTTTCAGGAAAATGGTTGGGCCCATAATTATTGGAACAATTGGACAAAACCACTGGCAAATGATAGGTGTGATGATACGCCCGAACAAAATGATCACTCGCCGCTTTCGACGCAGAATACGGGGAACGCGGGTCATAAGCCGTCGTTTCCGTAAACAAACCTTCATCGCCCAAACTGCCATAGACTTCATCGGTCGAAACATGGTAAAAACGACAACCTTCCTGTCCGCGCCAAGCCAATCGTGCCGCATTGAGCAGATTCACCGTTCCGATGACATTGGTTTCTATAAATTCCATTGGATTTTCAATAGACCTATCCACATGTGATTCGGCAGCTAAATGTATAATCCCTTGAAAACGATAGGATTCAAATAAGTCTTTCAAAAACGCAGTATCTCGAATATTACCTTTGATAAATGTGTAATTCGGTGCTTTTTCAATATCACGCAAATTTTCTAAATTGCCTGCATAGGTCAAAGTGTCTAAATTAACGATGCGATATTGTGGATATTTTTGCACAAACAAACGAACTACATGCGAGCCGATAAAACCTGCGCCTCCTGTAATTAAAACGGTTTTTTTGTATCTCATGGTTGATTTTTTTTGCCAAACGCGTTCTATAAAACGCCTTTGGCAAAGTGTGACACGTTTTTTTAAACCCCTAACCATTTAAGGCGTTAAGTCCTAAATAATTAGGGAAAAATTACGCCGCCAGATTGGGGTAGAGGGCGCAAAAAATTTAAAAAAATGTTTTTTTTTGCAAAAAAAACATTTTTTTAAATTTTTTGCGCCCTCTGAAAGGTCTTTTTCCCTATTTATTTAAGACTTGATAGGCTATACTAATACAGCAGGTTTAACCACTTTTTTAAAATATTCATAAGTCAATGCCAAACCTTGCTCCCGATTATACTTCGGTTCCCAACCTAAAATAGTACGTGCTTTCGTAATATCAGGTTGACGTTGTTTCGGGTCATCAATCGGCAAAGGGCGATAATCAATATACGCTTTTGGATTATTCACCAAAGACAAAATTTCTTTTGCAAATTGCATGACGGTAATCTCATTAGGATTTCCAATATTCATAGGCATATGATAATCACTCAAAAGCAATCGATAAATACCTTCCACCAAATCATCTACATAACAGAATGACCGCGTTTGAGAGCCATCTCCAAATATCGTCAAGCCTTCGCCACGAATCGCTTGGGAGAAAAAAGCAGGCAAAACACGTCCATCATTCACCCGCATTCTCGGTCCATAGGTATTAAAAATGCGAATAATCCGCGTTTCCAAACCATGATACGTATGATAAGCCATCGTAATCGCTTCTTGGAAACGTTTTGCCTCATCATACACGCCTCTTGGTCCAACAGGATTCACATTACCCCAATATTCTTCTTTTTGCGGATGCACTAACGGGTCTCCATAGACTTCAGAAGTTGAAGCAATCATAAAACGCGCTCCTTTCGACATTGCCAAACCCAACAAATTGTGTGTACCCAAAGAACCGACTTTCAAGGTCTGAATCGGCATTTGAAGGTAATCAATCGGGCTTGCAGGAGAAGCAAAATGCAAAATATAATCCAATTGCCCCGCAACATGGACAAATTTGGAAACATCATGATGATGAAATTCAAATCGTTTCAAGGGAAAAAGGTGTTCGATATTCGCCAAATCCCCTGTTATTAAATTATCCATGCCGATAACATGATAACCTTCCGCCAAAAAACGGTCACATAAGTGTGAACCCAAAAAACCAGCTGCGCCAGTGATTAAAATCCTTTTCATTTGTTATATTTTTTTAAATGTTATACTCAAAGTATGTTCCAATTTAGAAAACGGTTTTGATGCGGGGCAAAGATACGACAGCTTTTTGCAAAAAGCTATTTTTTTCTGCCAAAGTTTACATATTTTTGCGCAAAGTTAAGTCCTTTTCGCGGTTTCAACTCGCATTTTGCCTGTTTTAGGAGCAAAAATACCATTCCTAAGTTAGGTGCAAAAGGACTGTTTATAACATGGTTTTAAAATTACACCGCCTTATTTTCAACGTTAGATGAATCCAAATATGAAACGAATCTATTTTTTTATTCTACTATTACAATCTTTTTCAGGAGTTGGGCAAACCCTGAACGCGCCTACCATTACGCCTTTTCCCAATACATTATTGTTGAATGTGTCTTATGCGGCACAATTACCTGCGGGCGATTTATCCAGTCGTTTCGGTTTGAGCATGGGTGTAGGAACCGCCATAGAATATTTTCGGGCAAATAAAAATTTAATTATCGGAGCAGAAACCTTTTATTTATTTGGTCAAACCGTCAAAGAAGATGTTTTAGCCTTTGCACGCACAACGGAAGGGGCGATTTTGGGCGATATTGGCAATTATGCCTCTGTGGATTTACGACAGCGCGGATTTTATGCAGGCGGATATATAGGACATTTTTTTAAAACGAAAGAACAAGGCAATCAAATCGGCGGCTTTCGGGTGACGCTTGGTGCAGGCTTTTTGCAACATTGGATTCGGATTCAAGATAATCAAAATGTGAGTATTCCGCAATTAGCTGGGGCATATCGGGCAGGTTACGACCGTTTGACGAATGGATTGGCGTTTAATCAATGTATCGGTTGGCAAGTTTTAAGTCGCAATAAGCGGATTAATTTTCATATTGGATTGGAATTGACGGAAGGTTTTACCAAAAATCGACGCGGATTTAATTTTGATACGGGCTTGCGCGATGCTAAAAATCGTTTAGATATGCTTTATGCATTGAAATTGGCTTGGATGCTGCCTTTTTGGAGTGCGCAAAAAGCATCCGAAATTGAGTATTGAATCTCAGTGAATCGTTTTTGCTAAACCCTTAAAAAGGGGATTGTTTTCTAAACGAATTTTATCTAATTGAGCGTAAAACCCCGATGCCTTCAGGCTCGGGGATGTAAGCGAAGTTGTTTTGGTTATCCTTGTTCGGCAATATACTTTGGGATGGTTTCGGTACTGGCATCCCCTGTTGAACAAACAAAAGACCCATCCGACCCAAAGGTATTTCCTGCACAATCAACAACAGATCGTCGTTCATTTCTCCGAACAACAACGGTTTTCGATATTTAACGACCATCCCAAAATGAAATTTAATTAAAGATTTGGAATGGCTACTGGTATGATATTTCTCTTTCATTTCACAAAGTGAATTCTTTTTTAAAGCAAAACTTTTTTTTCTTTAAAAAAGAATTAATTTTGCAGCATGATTTTAAAAGCCGTAAAATATCGCCTCTATCCGACGGATGAGCAATGTGTCTTGATTGACAAACATATTGGATCCTGCCGTTTTGTCTATAATCTAGCTTTAGAGACAAAACAGTACGCCTAT
>JBDLWG010000281.1:0-6340 GCA_039804385.1 Bacteroidota bacterium | reverse complement strand
CACCGCATCAGCCTGTGGAGTGTTCAAACCACCGAATGACTCGTTTGTTCGGGACACGATGAAGCAGGAAACAGATTGCAAGATTGAAAAGGTTCAAGATTGTGTAAGTTCTGTGTAACGGCAAGACCAGCATTATCCAGGCAAGATGTTCGATTATCATTTGAAACCTTTTCAAGCGGCGATTGATGCAGGTACGTCTGCTATCATGCCGTATTATGCCAAACCGATTGGTACGCAATATGAACCACTTGCCTTTGCGTATAACAAAGCGATTATCAAATATTTATTGAGAACAAAGATGGGTTTTAAAGGCATTATCAATTCCGATACGAGTCCGATTGAAATGATGCCTTGGGGCGTTGAAAAATTGACGATTTTAGAACGCTATCAAAAAGCGTTGGATTGTGGCGTAGATATTTTTTCGGGGTCGGCGGATCCGAGTTATTTGATGGAGACGGTGGAAAAGGATTTGGTTTCCGAAACGCGGATTAATGAATCCATTGCTCGATTGTTGCGTGAAAAATTTGAATTAGGGTTGTTTGAAAATCCTTATGTGGATGTTGAAAAGGCAATTAAAACGGTTGGAAACGCTGATTTTCAGAAAAAAGGCGATTTGGCAATGCGTAAATCGATTGTTTTGTTGCGGAATAATGCTCAATTGTTGCCGTTGAAGGCTAAAACGAAGGTTTATTTTGAGTCTTATTATGACAATGGTAGAACCAAAAATCCTGTCAACGTTCTTAAACCTGCGGCTGAAAAATATCCAAATCTCGAATTTGTGGATTCCAAAGAAGCAGCAGATGTCGTTTTATTATGGTTGACACCGAATGGTGGAAGTTTGTTCAATACCAAAGAAGGGGAAGCGATTGAATTGCAATTGTCCAAAAATAAGATTGATATGGCTCGTGTAAATAGTGTTATCAATTCAAAACCAACGATTGTGGCGATTAATTACACGAGTCCGTGGGTTATTGACGAGATAGATGCTAAAAATCTTAAAACGGTTTTGGCAACTTTCGGCACAACTCCTGATGCAATTCTTGATATTGTGACAGGCACGTTCAAACCAAGCGGCAAAATGCCTTTTTCAACGCCCGTTTCTAAAAAAGCGGTTTTGGAAAATCAATCCGATGTGCCAGGACATTTGAAGCCAAAAGGGTATGCATTATTTCGTTTTGGAGATGGATTGAGTTATTTTTGAAAAAAAAATGTTTTTTTAGTTGCCCAATTCAAAAATTTACCTATTTTTGTTGCAACAATTGAGAATTAATTGAATAATGAAGATGCCCAAAACAACAAAGCGCGTTACGATTCACGATATTGCTGCTGCATCTGGGTTCACGGCATCTACGGTTTCGAGGGCGTTGCAAAATGATGAACGCATTAGTGATGCGACCCGAAGGATTATCGAATCGTTTGCTGCCAAAATGAATTATCGGTCGAATGCACTTGCGTCAAGCCTGCGGACGGGCAAAAGTAAGATAATTGGAGTGGTGATTCCGTTATTTAATCGAACTTTTTTCGCGTCTATTATCGGCGGCATCGAAACGGTGATGAAACAAGCAGGTTATAGCGTGATTATTTGTCAATCCAATGATGATTATGAAAGCGAAAAAGAAGCGATTAGTGCCTTGATGCGGGCAAGAGTAGATGGCATTGCGATTTCGGTGGCGGCTCAAACTAAAAAATTTGACCATATTCAAACCATTAAGAATGAGCAGATTCCGTTAATTTTGTTCGACAGGACGTATGATGAAATTGGTGGACATCAAGTAATGATTGATGATTTCAAAGGAGCAAAAGAGGCGACTTTACATTTGATAGAACAGGGTTGTCGCAAAATTGCGTATTTTGCGGGTTTGCAACACCTTACAACGCAGAAAAACAGAACACTCGGTTACAAAGCGGCATTGGCAGAAAAAGGCATTGCATTTGATGATAACTTGATGATTATCAGTCATTTAAAAGAAGGTTCTGGTGATCATGCCGTTAATATTTTGTACGAAAAAGGCATTGAATTTGACGGTATTTTTGCGGCTTCCGATTATTCGGCAGTGGCAGCGATGAAAAATTTGCAAAAAAGGGGGGTCGAAATCCCAAAATCGGTTGCGATTGTCGGGTTTGCGGATGAACCTTTTACCGTTTTGGTTACGCCTGCCTTGTCAACTGTCAATCAGCATACGAATCAAATGGGTCAAGCCGTTGCAACCTTGTTTATGAGTCTTTTTGAAAATAAGGGGCATCCTAAATTAGTGCAGAAAATGATATTAGAGCCTGAATTGATTATCAGAGCGTCTTCTTTGAAAAAGGAGATTTTTTAGCTCTTTTTTTTATTTTATTTTATGCTATCGGTTGCACAAATGATTTATCAAAGCAATTTTAAATGCTTTTTTTTAAATTTAGTTTATGCAATCGATAGCATTGAATAAGGGTTCAAGATAATAAGTGTTTTGATACGGCATTCGTTCATTGGAAGAATTAAGTCTTTTTTATATGGTATTCCAAAGATTCTTAAAGATTTTATTTTTTACTCAAAACTTTAAGAATCTTTTAGGGTTATCCTTTTTTATGCAATCGATAGCATTGTTATAGACAAACAGGCAAACGCATAGAGCTATGGTTCGCCTGTTTGCAAAACCAAATTTCAATAACTCAACTTTTTATTCAACGTATGAAAAAAGTGTTTCTAAGTCGTTTTATGCTCCTCGCTATCCTAATAATAGGCGTTTGCGCCCCTATTTTAGCTGCGAATCCGCTTTCGGCGGCAATGACTGTCACTGGAACCGTCCTTGATGGAATAGACAATAGCCCAATGATTGGTGTGTCCGTCGTTATCAAAAATACAACGACGGGTACAATCACCGATTTGGACGGTAAATATTCCGTTGAAGTGCCAAATGGCGAAACTATATTGGTCTTCTCTTACGTCGGCTACGACCCTCAAGAAATCAAAGTTGGCACTCAAACGTTGCTCAATGTCTCTATGAAACAAGGTGTTGCCTTGGAACAAGTCGTGGTAGTGGGTTATGGGGTGCAGAAAAAAAGTGATGTAACAGGTTCCGTTACGTCCGTTCCCAAAGAAAGATTGGCACAATTACCCGTAAGTAACGTGTTGCAAGCGGTTCAAGGCGCGGTTGCGGGGGTCAATATCACCCAAAGTTCGTCTGTTCCGGGCAGTGGTGTGAGTGCTTTGGTGCGCGGGACGAACTCGATAAGTGCGGCTACAGGTCCTTTCATTGTGGTGGATGGGATTCCTTTCAGCACGACTGGCGGTTCGCTCAACGACATCAATCCAAATGATATTGAATCTATGGAGATTTTAAAAGATGCGTCGGCAGTAGCGATTTATGGTACGCGGGGTGCCAATGGGGTCATTCTCATCTCGACGAAACGGGGTAAATCGGGAAAACCAGTGATTCGGTACAATACCTATATCGGTGTGGAGGATTTTGCACACGTTGTCGAGCCGATGAACGGGACGCAATACGCGCAAAAATATGCTGATTGGAAAAAACAAGCCAATTCAACCGATGTTAATGCCGTTCCGAATGCTTATGAACAAGCGAATCTCGCAGCAGGTATCACGACCAATTGGTTAGAACAAGTGCGTCAAGCGGGGAGTATTCAAAACCATAATTTAAGCGTTTCGGGCGGTACAGACGATGTAAAGTATTTTATATCAGGCGATTATCTCAATCAAGGGGGTGTCATCAAAGGCTATCAATACAATCGTTGGAGCGTACGCTCGAATATAGATGCTAAAATTTCGAGTTATTTAAGTGGTGGACTCAATCTTTTTTTGACTTCCAATAATACGGATGGTGGGCGAGCCAATTTAGCGCAAGCAACTTGGGTGAGTCCTTATGGCACGTTCAAACGGGCGAATGGCGATTATGAGATTTATCCGATGTTTGGCGAGTTGCTTTACACCAATCCATTGTTAGGTTTGAAGACGCAGCGCAATGAAAGAAGTCAAAATGTGAGCAGTAACGTTTATTTGGAAGTCAAACCTGCGATGGAAGGTTTGAAATTTCGAGTCAATCTGGGTTATAGTTTGGTGCCGAGCGTGTTTCAAAGTTACGAAGGTCGTGCCGCAAATAATTTGTTAGGAACCGCGATTGTAGCGAATACAGAAACCAAAAACTGGATTTTGGAAAATATTCTTACGTACACCAAAGAATTTGGCAAACATAATATTGGTTTTACGGGGTTATACAGTGCGCAACAAAATAATTTCTTCTCCAGCAGAACCACTGCTTCGGGTTTTATCAATGACGTATTAGAATTTAATAATCTTGGTGCGGCTTCTACGACAACAGCCAATTCAAATCGTTTTCAAACCAATTTGCTTTCGCAAATGGGACGGATTAATTATTCATATGATAGCCGTTATTTGTTGACGGTGACGGCGCGTCGAGATGGCTATTCTGCTTTTGGCGCGAATACTTCTAAATATGGGGTGTTTCCATCGGTTGCCTTGGGTTGGAACCTTGCCAATGAGCCTTTTATGAAGCCCTTTTCACAAGTGAGCAGTTTGAAAGCGCGGATTTCTTATGGTTTGTCGGGGAATCAAGCGATTGACCCGAATGCGACCACCACGACGGCGGAAACGGTTCGCTTGCCTTTCAATGGCGCAAGTACAATCGGGGTGGTTGCGAGCGTTTTGGGTAATAAGAATTTGACTTGGGAAAGTACGTATGGCACTAATTTCGGCATTGACTTCGGTTTTATGAAAGACCGGTGCTATCGAATTGTACAAAACGGAAACCAAAGATTTGTTGTTATACCGCGCCGTACCTGCGATTACGGGTTACAATCGCGTGTTGGATAATCTTGGGAAAGTGGCGAATACAGGGATAGAATTGACCTTGCGTACTAAAAATTTGGTTGGAAAGCATTTTAAATGGGAAAGTACGTTGAATTTCGCTGCCAATCAAAATAAAATTGTGGATATATACGGAGACCAAAAAGATGATGTTGGAAATCGTTGGTTCATTGGCAAACCCGTTTCAGTGATTTATGATTACAATAAAATAGGTGTTTGGCAAGTCGGCGAAGCGGTTGTGGACCAAGACCCGACTGCAAAACCAGGCGATTTGAAATTTCAAGATGTGAATGGTAGCAAAACGATTACCGCAGATGATAGAATCGTTTTGGGACAAACCACTCCAAAATGGATTGGTGGTTTGACCAATACGTTCCATTACAAGGATTTCCATTTGAATATCTTCATTCAAACGGCACAAGGCATGATGAAAAACAATAATTTAATCAATTTCGCAGACCAAGGCGGTCGTCAAAACTTGCCTTCAGTTATCAATTATTGGACTTCCACGAATGGTGGTACGGATTTTCCTTCGGTTGCTTACAACAATACGCGCCGTTACCTCTATCCAACAGATGCCAGTTATACGCGGATTAAAGATGTGACTTTAAGTTATACGATGCCGCAACCGATTTTGGAAAAATTACATCTTGGCGGGTTGTCGTTGTACGTGAGTGGCAGAAACTTAGCGACTTTCACCAAATGGATTGGTTGGGATCCAGAAGCGGATTATGATGCAACACTTGGAACGCAGTCTAATAATTATCCATTAGTACGGACTTATGTAATTGGTGCGAATATCACTTTGAAATAACTTATTGATTATCAATATTTTATAAAAATATTAATTAAACAATTCCTAAAATGAAACAATATATAAAAAGCATCACATTGCTTATTTTATGCAGCCTCTTTTCAATGGCTTGTAATAAAGAATTTTTAGATGAAAAATTATATTCTAATTTCGCACCCGAATCATTGACGGATGAATTGGCATTCGATGCGGCGTTGATTGGTTTGCAAAATCAATATTCGACTTGGCACACGTATAATGAATTTCAAGGTTGGTTAGGTTGCTGGCAGCTTGGGACGGACATTGCGTTCAACAAAGCACCCGCAGATATGGATGTTTGGATGGTTCCGTACACCGATTATGCCAATTTGACTTCGACCGACCCTGCGGCGTTATATGCTTGGAGATGGGCGTACAAGATTATCAACAACGCCAATAACATTATTCAAGCGATTGAAAGCCCGACTTCTACGATTGCAGACGCATCTAAAAAAGCCATTAATGGAGAAGCAAAATTTTATAGAGCATTGGCTTACAATACTTTAGCTAATTTATTTGGCGGCGTTCCCGTTATCAAAACGCCTGTAACGGGGCCCAAAACGGATTTCAAAAGAAGTCCGATTGCGGAGGTGAACACGTTGATTGTGGAAGATTTAACGTTTGCAAAAACCAATTTGCCTACGATTGAGAATGTAAAAAAGAATGCCAAAGGCAAAAGATAT
>JBDLWG010000280.1:0-24005 GCA_039804385.1 Bacteroidota bacterium | reverse complement strand
CGATTAATATCTTGACGAAAGGCATTGATTCGCGGCGCGAAATCGGGGTGAAGCAAGAAGTGGGCAATAATGGTTTTACACAAACTACTTTTGGGTATAATTCGGGCAAATTGAAAAACGGATGGGGCATTTCCGCCGCAGGTTCGTACAAATACAACAATGGTTGGGTTGATGCGGCATTTTCAGATGCGTATTTTTATTATTTGAAAATTGAAAAATCGTTTGATAAACATTTGATTAGTTTATCCGGTTTTGGGGGACCTCAAAAACATGGTCAGCGTTCTAATTCTGGTAAAGCGCAAGATTATGACCGCGCTTTTGCTGGAAAATTGGGTATTTCGACGGCGGGCGCGGATTCTGGTAAAAATAAAGGCTTGCGTTACAACGAATCTTGGGGCTATGCCGACAGTGCGCGTACCGAATTGTACAATACTCGTATGAATTATTATCATAAACCACAAATTAGTTTGCGCCATTCTTGGAGTCCGTCCAACCGATTTTTCTTATCTACGGTTGCCTATTTGTCCATTGGAAATGGGGGCGGGACGAATTTACAAGGCAGTTATGGGCGCGATGCCGCAGGTTTGGTCGATATTTATAGCCTCAAAAAAGCGAATCTTATCTTTGGTGCGGGTTCGAGCGCGTTATATTCGAGCATCAATAACCATTCTTGGTACGGGTTGCTTTCAACCGCAAAATATGAAATTAATCCGAATTTATCGGTTTCGGGTGGGATTGATTTGCGCAATTATACAGGTGAACACTTGCGTAAAGTTTATGATGTATTGGGAGCCAATTACTTGTTTTCGCGGAGTATTGCGCCGAATGATTATCGAAATGCACGAGTAGATCAGTTGGCAACGAACCTTTATGAAGGCGATATTTACAATCGAAACTATAAAGGTTTTGTGCGGTGGGGCGGTATTTTTGGTTTGGCAGAATATCAAAAAGATAATTTTACGGCTTTTTTGAATCTATCCACTGCGCAATCGAATTACAAATATGAGGATTATTTATATGCAAAATCCATTGATATTGATGGAAAAAGGCTTTATACATCGTATTGGTCTAAGTTACCAAGAGGCGGTTTTGTCACGCCGCTTGAACAAAGAATTGCGATTTACAAAGGCACGATGTACACCGTAGATCATCCAGGTGCGGCAACGATTGCAGAAGCAGAACGGCGCGGTTTGAAAATCGATTCGACTACGGCGCAAAACCAATCCATTGGTTGGATAAATTTGCCTTCATTCACCTTTAAAGCAGGTGGTTCTTACAATTTGGATAAAAATAACAGTATTTTTGTCAATACAGGCTACCTTTCCAAAGCCACTCGTTTCAGTAACGTGTTTTATTCGGCTTATAATGCTGGCACATTTACCATTAATTCGGCGGCGGGCAGTCAAACCTATAGCGATTTGGGGCGCGTTTTATTGACCAATAATTATGATAATGAAAAAATTACTGCCTTTGAAGCGGGTTACCGTTTCAAAAGCAGTAATTTTTCAGCCAATGTGAATGGTTATTACACGCTTTGGAAAAATAAACCAGTCGATAGAGTGCCAACAGAGCGTTTAGACCCGACAGACCCCAATTCGGAGTTAATTCCGTTAAATGTGGCAGGTTTAGGAGCGCGTCATACGGGTTTGGAAGTCGATTTTGCATGGATTCCTGCGCCAAAATGGAAATTAGAAGGTGTCATTTCGATTGCGGATTGGATTTGGAATACTCAAGGGACGTTGACCAAACCTGATGGAACGGTTAAAATATTCGACCCAACAGGCGTTCATGTAGGCGATGCGGCACAACAACAATTGGGCGGCGCGATTCGATTTGAACCGCTTAAAGGAGCGTATTTAAATTTGCGAGGTACTTATTTTGCAAAATATTATGCTGATTTTCAACCTGAAAATTTGCAAGGCGCGTATGCACAACGAGAATCTTGGAAAATGCCCAATTATTTTATGGCAGATTTGAGTGGTGGCTACTCCTTTAAAATACAGAAAAAATATCATTTGTCATGGCGTTTTAATGTATTGAATCTATTCGATGCCGTTTATTTGTCGGATGCGACCAATAATAATTCGGGTTCTAATGATTTTGATGCCAAATCAGCAACCGTTTTTTTTGGGATGGGCAGGCGTTGGAACACATCGATTGAATTTAATTTTTAATAAAAAAAACGGATTGCTTACGAGCAATCCGCCACAACAAATTATAATCCCATGAACATATTTCATTAACTATCTTTGATTTAAAATCATTTTCTTTTTTGAACACCTATGGTCAAAATCGGCATGGCAAGTTGTGAGGTACAGGACGTTTTAATCATAGTTGCTGTTTTTTTGACGGCGAAATGGTTTGGTATTTTTATTATTTTCACGATATGGTTTGCAAAAAACAAAGCACAACTTGCCGAGCGATGCTGAAATAGGCTCTCATTGGGTCGTAAAAACGAGGCAATTGGGTAGGGTCATGGCTTTGACTTTCGATGGTAATTGCCTTCATTTCTATTGACAGTACAAATATCATATATCCTTTTTTGAATGTCAAACTCAAAAAAATGGCATTGAGGTATTTTTTTTTATGTTAATTGAAAATTAACATTGTATAAAATATTGATTTTCAATGTAAAAATATTGTTAAAGAAGTGATTTTTATCATTAGATGTGAATAGCATTATTTTTCGATATATTATTTTTCGATACAAAAATGACAATTCTGTGACAATTCTAAGGCGCAAAAAGGCATGATTTAAAAAAAAACGCGTATTCTTGCGAATATTCGCTACTATTTTGTAATTTTACGCTTCTAAAATTAAAGTGCGGTGACTATAGGAATTTCGACACGTCCCATACTTAGGAGTCGGGAAATTTATTTTCCATACTTCGTGGAAAATCAATTTCCCAGTTACTAAGCCGCTTTCTAAATTGTATTCTCTGAGTTTAAAAAATTATATAAGATGTCATTTAAAAATAAAACCGTATTTATTACAGGCGCGAGTCGCGGCATTGGGTTGGCGATTGGCAAACGATTGGCGCGAGAAGGCGCGAACATTGTCATTTTTGCAAAAACAGCCGAACCACATCCCAAATTACCCGGCACGATTCACACGGCTGCTGCCGAAATCGTTGCCGCAGGGGGTAAAGCCTTGCCAATTGTAGGCGATGTTCGTTCCGAAGAAAGTGTCCAAAATGCTGTTAATCAAGCAGTTGCACATTTTGGAGGCATTGATATTTTAATCAATAATGCGAGTGCGATTCAATTGACTGGGACGGTGGAAACCGATATGAAACGATATGATTTGATGCACCAAATCAATACACGCGGGACGTATCTTTGTTCAAAAATCTGTTTGCCACACTTGTTGAAATCCGAAAATCCGCACGTTTTAAATCTTTCTCCGCCGTTGAACATGGAAACGCGCTGGTTTCAAAACCATGTTGCCTACACGATGGCGAAATTTGGGATGAGTATGTGCGTTCTCGGCATGGCGGGCGAGTATGCTGGGAAAGTCGGTTTCAATGCTTTGTGGCCTCGAACGGTGATTGCAACTGCAGCAGTACAAAATTTATTAGGCGGCGATTATGTGGTTAAACACAGCCGAACTTCTGATATTTTAGCAGATGCTGCGTATTATATTCTAAAAAGAAATCATAACGATTGCAATGGCAATTTTTTCATTGATGATGAAGTCCTTAGAAGTGAAGGCATTGAAGATTTGGCGGCTTATGCGGTTACAAAAGGGATGGCAGATAAAGATTTATTACCCGATTTTTTTATATAAAATAGGTTCTTTTTTGAATTAGGAATACAAGATTATTAGGAAATAAGGACGCATTTATTTGATTTTTTTACAAAAAATCAAATAAATGCGTCCTTATTTCTTAATAATCCTTTATTCCTAATTCAAAAAAGAACCACATTCAAAAAATGTTTATACTAAATTGTGCTATTTGTGACCAATGTTGCGTAGTTTTGGCAGTGAAATCAAAACGATTATAACATGACTCCATTTAAGAATAAAAGGGTATGGATTACAGGTGCGTCTTCTGGTATTGGCGCGGCTGTTGCTATGGCGTTTGCAAAAGCAGGTGCGCAATTGATTTTATCCGCCCGTAATGTCGCTCAATTGGAAGCGATTCAGAAACAATGTGAAGCCGCAGGAGCCGCTTCTGCAACCGTCGTGCGCTTAGACATTGGCAATGCAACCGAGATTTTTGCGACTGCTAAAGACGTACTTCAAAAATTTGGCAAAATTGATATTTTGGTCAATAATGCAGGCATTAGTCAGCGTTCTGCTGCGAAAGATACGCTATTTGAAGTAGATACGCATATCATTAATGTTAATTTGTTAGGAACGATTGCCTTATCGAAAGCTGTTTTGCCTTCCATGTTACAACATCAATCGGGACATATTGCTGTGATTTCGAGTGTTACAGGTAAATTTGGCGTACAAAATCGCTCTGCCTACTCTGCCTCAAAACATGGTTTGCATGGCTATTTCGACGCTTTGCGCAATGAAGTGTATGATGATAATATTCAAATTACCTTAATTTGTCCAGGGTTTGTGCGCACTAATATTTCCATCAATGCGGTCACGGCAGACGGTTCGCCACAAGGTACGATGGACACGACAACCGATGGCGGCTTAGAAGCAACGGATGTGGCACATCGTATTTTGAAAGCCATCGAACGCAAAGAAGATGAAGTGGTGATTGCAGGTTTTAAAGAAAGTTTCGCTACTTGGGCAAAACGATATTTGCCTTTTTCCATTTTTAACAAAATTTTACGTCGTTCCAAAACACAATAAGTCGTTTATTTTAAATAAACGACAATAACGTTTGGAGGGTTTTAAACCCTCCAAACGTTATACTATCTTTAAAATCAACCTTTTATCAGGTATCACTTTGGGTCAATGCTTTCATTTCAACTACTTAATTCAAAGAATCCAATAAATCCATGTTGAAACAAAAATGAACACTTTAACCTCATTTTCGTTACTTTTGCGGATATCCACCACATCATCAGTCATCATTGTATGAAACATCTCAAGTCGCTCAATCGCTTTTTCGTCCGATATGCTTGGCATTTACTCGGCGGAACGCTGTTTGTTGCCATTTCCAATTATTTTCGCATTCTCCAACCTCAAATGTTGCGCAACGCGCTGGACTTGGTAGTGGATAATATTGGTATGTACCAATTAACACAAGGTTTTGAAAATCAATCGAAATTATATGATATTTTAAGTAAAAGTGTATTTTTATTTGGAATTGTTGTTTTAATTGCTGCTATTTTAATGGGCGTATTCATGTATTTGATGCGTCAGACGATTATCGTCATGTCGCGCTTGATTGAGTACGATATGCGCAAGGAAATTTACGATCAATATCAAAAACTCAGCCTTGCCTTTTACAGGCGCAACACGACAGGGGACATGATGAGTCGGGTCACTGAGGATGTCAATAAAGTACGGATGTATTTGGGTCCCGCGATTTTATATGGGATTAATTTAGTGACACTATTTGTTTTAGTCATATATAGTATGATGATTGTCAGTCCCATATTAACTTTTTACAGTTTATCTTTGTTACCTTTTTTGGTGATAGCGATTTATTTGGTGAGCCATCAAATCAATGTACGCAGTGGTTTGATTCAAAAACAATTAGCAGAATTGACAGGGGCGGCACAGGAAACCTTTTCGGGCATTCGGGTTGTTAAAAGTTACGTTCAAGAAGGGTCGATGTTGGAAAATTTTACGATTCAAAGTGAAAATTATAAACAACAAGCCTTAGGTAGAGCGAAAATTGATAATGCGTTTTTTCCAATTATGTTGTTAATGATTGGCGCAAGTACGATTGTGACGGTCTATGTTGGCGGTTTGCAAGTGGTGGAAGGCAATATTACGGCGGGCAATATTGCCGAATTTGTGATTTATGTAGGCATGTTGACTTGGCCCGTGACGAGTATTGGATGGATTGCTTCGTTGGCGCAACAAGCGGATGCTTCTCAAAAACGCATCAATGATTTTTTGGATTTGAAACCCGAAATTGAGAATCAAGCCATCGAAAAAAATACCTCTAAACGATTAGAAGGTTCGATTCAATTCAAAAACGTATCCTTTACGTATCCCGATACAGGCATGAATGCGTTGAAAAACCTTGATTTTGAATTAAAACAAGGTCAAAAAATGGCAATTATTGGCAAAACAGGTTCTGGAAAGACAACGATTGCCGATTTATTGGTTCGGATGTATGATTGCACGACAGGCAGTATTGAAATAGGTGGAGTCGATATTCGGGAGCGCGATTTGGAACATTTACGGCGGCGAATTGGCTATGTGCCACAAGATATATTTTTATTTTCAGATACGATTGCTTCCAACATTGCTTTTGGACGCAATGATATCGTTCCACAAACTGAAATTGAAACGTATGCGCGTTATGCAGCCGTTTATGATGATATTATGAATTTGCCCAAGGGGTTTGAAACGGCGGTGGGTGAACGCGGTGTTACGTTATCAGGCGGTCAGAAACAACGGGTTTCGATTGCGCGGGCGTTTATCAAACATCCTGATATTGTGATTTTGGACGATTGCCTTTCAGCAGTCGATACGCATACCGAACAGACGATTTTAGGTTATTTGCAAAATACGTTGGCGGATAAAACGGCGATTATTATCACGCATCGGATTTATGGTTTATTGAATTTTGATAAAATCATTGTGTTGGAAGATGGTAAAATGGCAGAAATGGGTACGCATGAAAGTTTATTGCAAAATAAAGGCTATTACTACGATTTATTTGAAAATCAACGACAACAAGAAACGGTATAACCCTACAAATGGATGTACAGTATATCGTTTGCCATTTTAATAGTATAAGTAGTTTCTTAGTACATGACAAAAAGGGAAAAGAGGGTGATGGATGTACGGATTTCACGGATTTTCACGCGATTTTCACGGATTTTGCGTCCTCACAACTCCCAATCCGTGAAAATCGCGTGAAAATCCGTTGAATCCGTACATCCATCACCCGCGTTTCCTTTTTGTCATGTACTAAGCGAATTATTATAAGGTGACATTCCTGTAAATCTTACACAAACCAATTAGTAGCTCAATTTCATATGTTTCACCGTTTCCTGAGTCAATAAGCCGACAGCAAGTCCATATTTTACTTGATATTGCTTAATCGCAACGTAATACACGTAAGGCCAATTTGGAATATTTAGGTCAGGCAATTCGGTTAATATTTTCTCCTCTAATAATTTTTGATTTAAACCTGCAATAAGTTGGTCTGTGATTTTGTCTTCACAAATGCCTTTAACCGTTTTTTGTTTGCCTTTTTCAAGTATTTTTTCCTGAGAAGCATGGTATATCACCCGAAATTTTCGATAGGCAATCGTATCCTTGACACTATAAACATGAATCGTATCTTTTAGCATTTTACCTGTTTTACACCAAACACCATCATATCGTATTGCCCATTCCTCGTGTTCCTTTACAAAAGTTTCATATAATTCGACAGCAGGATTGTTAAAATCTTTTTTGTTGAAGGAAGCAAACGCTATTTTTTCCGTTTTATATTCGGCGTTTCGCCCTTCCCAAACCTTTACCTTGCATTTGCTTAATGTGTGGTTGGGCGCAATTATTTTGACAGGTATTTGAGCATTATCAATTCTTCGGCTAGGTATTTGTGCAAAACTAATTTGTTTACAAACAAATACAATTGATAATAAAATAAAATGTTTCATAATTATTCAATTTATTTTTTAAAAAATAGGAATAAAAACGTTACATTTTTATTCCTATTTTATCAACCGTTGATAATCAACGATTTATTATTTCAATACTTCAAAATGCACCGTTCTGAAACCTTCTTTTCCAACAACGGTCAAAAAATAAGTCCCATTTGCAAAACCTGAGACATTGACAGGGAAGGTTCCATTTTGAACATTATTCAATTGTTCTCTACGTAAAACATTGCCTAACAAATCGGTAATGGTCAAATTCAATACATCAGCTGTATTTTTTAAATTCAATTCCACTTGAACCACATCTTGTGATGTCGGATTTGGGAACAATTTAACTTGCTCATAACTCAAAGACGGCGTGCTGCGGTCAACGCCTACCCGCGAACCTTGCATGTATAAACGAGCTACATTATTATTGTTGCCAGCCCAGCCACCAGAGAAAAACACATGATTCGCACCACTAAATGAATAGACAATCGTAGATAAGTTATTCGCATATACGTTATTGTAATTTGTTGTACCCGAATAGCTGTAACTTGGTACATTTCCAGTCGGTTGTGTGGATGCAAGTCCATCATACCGAACCATAAACAGATACATCGAATTATCATCCAAAGTCACAGGCGTATTCCAAGCCGCCACTAAAAGAGAATCATTCGGTTCATTGCCCTTAATCCGATAGCCTTTTTTAGCAATAGGCACAATATCGTCATACGTCAATGTTTGGGCTTGTAATTTAGCCAAACTTGTTGCATCTAATTTAAATAATTGCAATGAAAAAGTATCTAAGGGCGAAAAGCGATTCCGATTGTGCAAGGCAAAAGCTGCATGTGTACATTTGTCTGTATTTGTCCCTGTGTAATACACAGAACCAATATCAAAACGCAAACTACCATCTATAAAACGTTGAGAATCAATGGCTGTGCCATCAATAGGTTTGTTGCCATTATCAATAGCAAACATATAGTCGCTCACCGAAAACTCTCTGCGTATCGTATCCGTTGTCAACGTATTCGTAAATACCATTTTGTATTTACCAAGCGGTGCAGGATTTGCAAAATTATAACGGTCGAACCGAAACCCATAAGTTCTGCCTGAGGGAATGCTGTCAATCGAATCGCGCAAAATCGTTATAGCACCCAATGGATTTTCAATCGTCACATTCAATCGAACTTTGCCAGAGGTTATATTACCGCCATTGCCAAGCAAAACGGAGATAGAATCCAATCCTCTTGCCTCTTTTTGGGGTGTGGCATAGGCATAAGCACCTGTTGCATCATAAAATGCAGGATTACACATCGAAACATTTACCGCCCCTTGTGCCATAGCACTCGTGATGCGCATGCCGTCTTCAAAACTAATGAAAAAAACAGGAATGGTTACAAACGCAGAAGAGTCGCCTGCACCCATATTAATAACGCCTTCCCCTGCATTTCTATTGAAAATCACAACGGCTTTCGCGCCTGCCCGTTGTGCAAGTAACGCTTTTTGGCTGAAAAAACAATCGCCGCGCCGTATCAAAGCAATATTACCATTCACCGCCGCCGCATTCGTCAACGGATTGCAACCCCGATTTCCAATTGAATCAGGCATTTGACCATCTGTAACCAAGACTAAACGCCCTGTGACGCAGCGTCCAAGCCCAACGGATTCAGACCAATTGTTCGCAAAAGCATTCGTGCTTTCCATAAAACCTGCAATACTTGCGGGTGCGTCTATTTTCAAGGTGGCGGCGGTTTGTGCCGATATTGCTTTCACAGCAAACAAAGCCAATAATAAGAAGTAAATTTTCTTCATGTCAAAATTTAATATTAAAAAATTAAAAAATACAAGTGTAAATGTAATACATCTGTTGTATTTTACAAAAAAAACAAGTCAAAAATGACTTTTTTTTGACAAAATGGAGTGATTCAATCAGCAATTTTCGTTTGGAAATTTTTGAAATAGGATGCTTATGATTGGAAGGATTACAAGGATTTTGGGAGTGTTCCTTTGCGTTCTTCAACCGAAAGCATCCTTCCAATCTTTGAAATCATACGTATCCTATTTCAAAAATTTCCCAAAGCGGAAACGGCTATCATTTTAGCAGTTTAAGGGCTAACTCTTTTAAATTCAATCCATTAAAAGTGCCAGAAGTCATTAATAAAAGATTTCTACTTTTAAAAGATTGTTTTTCCAAATAAGCTACGAATGCTTGATTATCCGTGAAAACTTGCAAATTAGGATGTTTGAAAAAGGCTTTTACTTCCTCTGCACTCAAAGGCGGCATTTTTTTCATTTTAAACGTATGTTCATTGAAAAAAACAATCGCTTCATCTGCGGGATTCATCGCTTCTGCATACATGGGCAAAAAGGCTTTATTCAGAGAACTAAACGTATGTAACTCTAAGCAAGCCAATAATTTACGTCGTTTATACTGTGTTTTCATAGCTGCAACAGTGGCTGCAACTTTGGACGGCGCGTGTGCAAAATCTAAAAAAGCATGGGATGATGAAGTGGTTGCCAACGTTTGTAACCGTTTTGCAGCGCCTTTAAAATCTTGAATCGCAGTGAAAAAATCAGCATCTGAAATATCCAACGCTTTGCAAACGTTATAGGCAGCATTCAGATTGGACAAATTATGACCACCAAATACTTCAAGCGGCACTAAATCTGAATGATTCTTTATATACGTTTTTCCTTTTTTGATGATGGAATCAAATGCTTTGTACGGAGCTGTATGAGCAGGTACAGGCATTGATTTCACCAAATCAATCAATGCTTTATCATCGCCGTAATAATACAAATGTCCTTGATTATCAATGGTTTGAATGAAATTTCGGAACGCATTGGTATAACTATCTAAGGTTGGAAACACGTTGATATGATCCCAAGCAATGCCCGTAATGATGGCAATATGAGGTTTGTAATGCGCAATTTTGGGTTGTAAATCAATCGGTGAAGATAAATATTCATCGCCTTCAATGACGATAATCGGCGCGTCCGAGAGGCGCACCATCGTTTCAAAACCTTCTAACATCGCTCCTACGAGGTAGTCAAAATCCAGTTTGCAATGTTTTAAAACGTGCAAAATCATACTTGTCGTCGTCGTTTTGCCATGACTGCCTGCAATGACGACTCTTTTTTTAGTTTTTGCATGTTCGTACATGAAAGAAGGGTAGGAGTGGATTTTCAAACCCAACTCCTGAGCGCGAGCGAGTTCGGGGTTATCCTTTCGGGCATGCATCCCGAGAATCACCAAGTCCAAATCGGTGGTAACTTTTTCTGGAAACCACCCAAAAGCAGCAGGTAATAAGCCATATTTTGCCAATCGCTCTGCCGCAGGGTTATAAATTTCATCATCAGACCCTGTTACCTGATGACCGTTTAAGTGTAATGCCAATGCCAAATTGTGCATGGCACTCCCACCCGTTGCAATTAAATGTATTTTCATAAAAAATGAATGGATAATGTTGGGGCAAAGTAAAGCATAAAAATTCAGAAAAAAAAAGAGTCGCTCCGAAAATGAATGCGAAGCGACTCGTTGACTTGATTGTTGGATGACGTTTTGTGAACCAGAATTATGAGTTGTGAATTGATAGTTAACCACTTAGGTATTTAAAAAAATAATTATTTCAAATGGAATTTTCATTCATCATAATCTGTCATTGAAAATTTTAATACTCATCTTCGTTGAAAAAGAAATCATCTTTTCTCGGATAGTCAGGCCAGATGTCTTCAATGCCTTCAAACATTTCTGTTTCGTCATCTAACATTTGCAAATTCTCAATAACTTCCAATGGAGACCCAGAACGAATTGCAAAATCTATTAATTCGTCTCGGGTAGCGGGCCATGGAGCGTCTTCCAAATAAGAAGCCAATTCAAGCGTCCAGTACATTGCTTATGAAAAATTTTGTTAATTAAAACGAGTTATATAAAAAATAAAAAAAGGTTATTTATTTATAAATCAAAATTTAAAATAAATATATTATAAATTTGTTTCAAATAAATTTCAAATGAAATGCTTAAAAGATTGTGCCAAAAATCTGATTTTTGTAAAATCTTCTCGGTTTATAGACCTTAATAAGATGCAAAAGTCACTGTGTTTTTACAGTGATTTTATAGTTTTTTGAACCAATCAACGATTAATTTTGCTGCCCGTTCTGATGCTCCTGCATTGCCAAGTCGTTGCCTAAGCGTAACATATTCTTGTCGAATAAGTTGAGGGTTTTGTAAAATACTCGTTAACGCATGACGCAAATGTTGATAATTTAAATCCTTTTGAATCAATTCTTTAACAATTTCTTTATCCATGATGAGATTGACCAAAGAAATATATTTTAGTTTAACCAATCGCTTGGCAATCGCAAACGAAATCGCTCCGCCTTTATAACAGACCACTTGCGGGACATCCAATAAAGCGGTTTCCAAAGTTGCCGTACCTGATGTAACGAGCGCGGCGGCGGCGTGTTGCAATAATTGATAGGTTTCATTCGGAATGATTTTAACAGCCTCCAAATCAACCCCATTTTGGGTTAAAACATTGTGATACAAAGAGATAGGTTGCGAAGGCGCACCTGCGATGACAAATTGATAGTTTGGAAAATCATTTACAACACTCAACATTGACGGCAAAACAGCCAAAATTTCTTGTTTTCGGCTACCAGGGAGCAAAGCTACAATTTGTTTATCATTTAAACCTTTTTTTGTTGACCAATCGGGTGTTTTTGAGGTTTGTGCAATCATATCCAACAACGGATGCCCCACAAAATCGACTTGATAATCATATTTTTGATAAAAATCTTTTTCAAAAGGTAAAATGACCAACATTTTATCCACGATTTGTTTGATTTTATGCACCCTTGAGGTATGCCAAGCCCAAATCTGCGGAGAAATATAGTAAAATACAGGAATGTTTTGTGTTTTTGCCCAAGCCGCAATCCGCAAATTAAAACCGGGATAATCAATTAAAATCAGTGCGTCAGGTTTGAAATCGGTAATATTTTGTTTGCAAAATTGAATATTTTTAAAAATCGTCTTCCAATTTTTAACCACTTCCACAAAACCCATGAATGCCAAATCTTTATAATGTTTGACCAAATCCGCGCCTGCTGCTTCCATTAATTCACCGCCCCAACAACGCATTTCCGCTTGCGCATCCAAATGATGTAATGCTTTGATGAGGTTAGAACCATGCATATCCCCAGAGGCTTCTCCTGCAATTAAATAATATTTCATTGATTATCAATTATTTATGTTTTTGAATTGTAACCTGTTCTTCGTATCCATGATTGACAAAACAGCAAAAAAGACCCAATAATGCCTAAAATTCATAATATCTGTAACCATTGCTTCGCTCGCCATAAAAATTAAAACGCTGCCTAAACCAAGTATAAACCATTGTTCAGATAGCAAACTATTTTTCTTAACTTGTCGAAAGGTCGTAAAAATGCCAAAAACCAAATACATCAGCGCGGCAAACCCCAATAATCCCAATTCGGATAACGCACCCATATAACTGGAATGTGGGTCAAATGTTTCTAAATAATTGGGATACAAGCCTTTAACTTTTTGCTCACCACAAAAAGATTCAAAATTACCACCACCAAGTCCTGTGATAGGATGTTGTAAAAAGGCTTTAAAAGCATTTTGTTTTAAAAGCGTATAAGTCGTGCGAATGAGGTAAATATTGCCTATTTTGACATAAGGTATTGCTTCGGAACGATGATAAAAATGCCTTTTTTCTAAGGGCAAAGCATCGTATTTTGTTGTATCTATGACAATAAAATGCGTCATAAACACAAAAAAAATTAAAATCATCGCTACACTAACGGTTATAATTTTGGGAACCAATCGATGATTTTTATAAAAAAATGAATCAATTAACCACAAAAAACACGCGCTTAACGCAACAATGGATTTGGTAAAAGTCAATATTTCTACCATACTCATGCAGCTAAACGCAATCCATTCAAAATGGGAAAGATTTTTAGGATTCATCCGACTTTTAATGCCCAAAACGAGGAGACAAACGCCCATAAAACTCGCTAACATCACAGGATGACTCGTAAAAGCAAACACGCGATACACATCTCCCAAATAAGGATAATTGATATAAAGTCGCGCTGTGAGTGTTTCAATATGCAGAAAAGTTGCCATAAACCAACCTACTAATCCAACAACAGCCACAATAAAACCCGAAATCAGGAAAAAGCGTGTTGTAAAATCAAGGATATTATAAGGTGTATTTTGAAAAAACAGCCTCATCATTAGGTAAAAGGTCATCAAATAGCCTAACCCAATCATTTCAAGGATGGATGCACGAGTGCAATGCACCAAGCACGAACAACACACTGCCGCACAAAAAGCAAGGATGCCTTTATCAATAGCGGTGAAATGCCAATTTTTGAGTTCCTGAATGGTTTTGGAAAAGCCAAAATACGCCCCAAAAACGATGCTGATAAGCAAAAATAAAATTTCAGGCAATTGCAATTTGTCTCCTAAATGAGGCAAATTTAAAAACGCATTGGAAGGAATGGCAATTAGGTATGCAGCAAATAACGCATATAATAATTTTTCTAAGGAAAAAGTGGATTTCATGTTGGTATTAAAAATCAGGTTGCATTAAAAAATTCGATAAAAGTATGCAAATATCTTACAAAATCTTCTTTTTATAAAAAAAGTTGGCATAATAATCCTTTTATTGAAAATAATACATCCATCCTAAAATAATTAGACGTAACTTTGCGGAAATTTTCAGTCTAAGACGTAGTGAATAACCCTTTTTATTGTGTTTAAATTTTTTAAACATATAAGAATTTTCAATACCTAAACAGACTCGAAAATTAGAGGTCATGTGGTTCTGAATCGAAGGTGTTAAAATCCAGCGATTCAAAATGGCAGGACGGCTTATCAAATCCGGTTTTTTATTAAAAAATTTTAACAAAACAGGCAAAAGATGCACAGAATATTGTTTAATCCTTTTAAAAAAGCAACGCAATCATGGTAACATAATCAGGACTATTGCTGTATCCGCGTTGTCTTTTGCCTGCCGCAAGAAAACTGCTGGTAGATTTTGGAGCTTGCCGCCCAGATCTATTAGGCACTGTTTTAAAACCATTGAATGGAAAAAAAATTAATTGAGGTAGCAAAAGAATTTAACGTCAGCAAGGACAGCATCGCTGATTTTTTGACCAGCAAAGGGTATCAAATCGATAATCGCCCGATTGCGAAGGTCACAGACCCGATGTATGTGGAATTGACGAAAAAATTCCAAGATTCGCTTTCTGAAAAGAAAAAAGCAGAGCAAATCTCCATCGGAGAGCGTGATAGGCATCGCCATCACCACCAAAATAATGGGCAACATTTGCCTAAAAAGGATTTGTCGCACTTGCCACCAAAAAAAGAATCTTTGCTAGTTACTCAAATGCCTACCAAAAATGCGGAAGCCAACCCAACCAATCAGAATGGTTCGGTCGTTGCGCCGCCTGTCGCGCCCATTGCCTTGCCTACGCCGCCTGTGAGCGTCGAGGAGAAAAAAGTCGTGACTCCACCTGTCGTTCCGAATGGGTCGGACAAGGAAAAAGATAGAAAAATACCGGATTTGAGACAGCTCCCTGGCTTGCGTGTCATCGGTAAGATTGACCTTACACCGCGCAAAAAGGAGGTGCCGCCACCGCCGCCACCCGCCCCTAAAAAAGAGGAGCGCAATGAACGGAATGATAGAAATGATCGTCCAAACGACCGTCAAGACCGTCCGAATGAACGCTCTTCGGAGGGCGGAGAACGGAATAATAATAATAATGACCGTCGGAATGATAACTATAACAGGGGCGATAGAAACGACCGAAATGATAGAGACCGCGATAGAAATCGGAATCGAGACCGCGACAACCGTAATGGGGACAACCGCAATCGACCTGAAGTCAAGGCGGAGACTCCGCCTGTCGCGCTGCCGCCTGTTAAAGTAGAGCCTGTTGTGCCAGAAAAAGTCATTGAAGAACGCATTGAGCCAGAATTGGTGCGTGCTGACATCCCGCAATTGAAGGGTTTGCAAATCAAAGGCAAGATTGATTTGACTCAAATTTCGCCTTCAGAAAACCGTGAAAGAAATGGTCGCAGACGAGATAGACGCGACCGTGACAGACGGGGTGGACAAGGCCAAGGTATGAATCAAGGTACTGGACAGGGTACGAATCAAGGTACTGGTACGAATCAGGGAACTGGTACGAATCAAGGAACTGGTACGAATCAAGGACAAAATACAACAGGTGGTCAAAATAACCCATCTGGTAATGGCGAAAACCGCAATCAAGGTGGTGGAGACCGCAATCAAGGCGGTGGAGACCGCAATCAAGGCGGTGGAGACCGTAATCAAGGGGGAGGAGACCGCCGCGATAGAGATAGAAATAGAGACCGCAATCGTAACAATGATAACCGTCCGCCAAGTCAACCTCAAACAGGTACAGACGCGGATAAGGAGAAAGTCATTATCATCCCACAAATGACGACGGCGCAACAAACGGGGCAGCCGAGTGAAGAAGCGCGGAAGCGCAGACGCAAGCGTCGTAAAGTTTCGGCGGATGGGGTGAATATTCAAGGTCAAGGTGGCGAAAACCGCAATCAAGGTCAAGGCGGCGATAATCGCAATACTCAAGGTGGTGGTGAAAACCGCAATCAAGGTAGTGGTGAAAACCGCAATCAAGGTAGCGGCGAAAATCGCAATCAAGGTCAAGGTGGTGATAATCGCAATCAAGGTCAAGGTACGAATAATAATAATTCGCAAAATCGCGGTCAAGGCGGACAAGGTACGAATAATAATTCGCAAAATCGCGGTCAAGGCGGTGGTAATTATCAAAATCGTCAAGGCGGTGGTGGTGATAATCGCAATCAAGGTCAAGGTACGAATAATACGAATAATAATTCGAGCCAAAATCGCACACAAGGCGGTGGACAAGGTGGCAATAATCAACAAGGTGGGGGCGGTTATCAAAATCGCAATACACAAGGTGGTGGTGGTTACCAAAATCGTCCGCCGAATAATACAGGTACTGGCACGAATAATAATTCAGGTACCAATAATAATAATAACAGAGGCGGCAGTGGTGGTGCTAATTTCCCTCCACGTCGCGATGATGCTCCAAAAGAAATCACGCAAAAGCATATTGACGATAAAATCAAAGAAACGATGGCACGTTTGTCCGTTGTTTCCAAGAATAAAGGTCAAAAGATTCGCCGTGATAAACGCGAAATCCGTCGTGAGAGAGAACAACAACGCCGTGATGATAAGGAAATCGAAAAATTGCAAGTAGCGGAGTTCATCTCGGTTGCGGATTTGGCAAGTTTGATGAATGTTTCTGCGCCACAGGTCATTACGACTTGTATGGGCTTGGGCATTATGGTTTCCATCAATCAGCGTTTGGAAGCGGATGTGATTGAGATTGTGGCGGCTGAATTTGGACATGAAGTCGAATTTGTGTCTGCTGAGGAGCAAATCACGGATGCATTGGTGGAAGAAGTCGATGACCCAGCAGATTTGGAAGACCGCGCACCTGTTGTAACGGTGATGGGACATGTGGATCATGGTAAAACATCGTTATTAGATTACATCAGAAGTGCAAAAGTGGCTCAAGGCGAAGCGGGTGGTATCACGCAACACATTGGGGCTTATGAAGTTGTGACGAAAGATGATAAAAAAATTACATTCTTAGACACACCCGGTCACGAAGCGTTTACAGCGATGCGGGCGCGCGGTGCGAAAGTGACGGATGTGGCGGTAATTATCATTTCTGCGGATGATGATATTATGCCTCAGACGAAAGAAGCGATTAGTCACGCACAAGCGGCGGGTGTTCCGATGGTTTTCGCTATCAATAAGATTGATAAACCAGGCGCAAATCCTGAAAATATCAAACGCCGATTGTCTGAAATGAATATTTTGGTGGAAGATTGGGGTGGTAAATTCCAATCACAAGATATTTCGGCTAAGAAAGGTACGAATGTAGATTCGTTGTTAGAGAAAATTTTATTAGAAGCAGAGATTTTGGATTTGAAAGCGAATCCAAATCGGGCAGCGATTGGTACGGTCATTGAAGCCTCTTTAGACAAAGGGCGCGGTTATGTAACCAAAATGTTGGTTCAAAGGGGTACGTTGAAGATTGGGGATGCAATGGTTGCAGGTGAACATTCGGGCAAAGTGAAAGCGATGTTCAATGAACGCGGCAAGCGTTTAAAAACAGCAGGGCCATCAACACCTGTCTTGGTTTTAGGATTAAGCGGTGCGCCACAAGCGGGTGAGAAATTTAAAATCTTACCAAGTGAGTCGGATGCCCGTGAAATTGCTACGAAACGAGCGCAAATCATTCGCGAACAATCCACACGGTCTGCAAAACGCATCAGTTTGGACGAAATTGGTCGTCGTTTGGCACTCGGCAATTTCAAAGAGTTGAATTTGATTGTCAAAGGTGACTTTGATGGTTCGGTGGAAGCGTTATCGGATTCGTTGTTGAAACAATCGCAGACAACCGTTCAAGTAAAAGTGATTCACAAAGCTGTGGGTCCGATTACCGAATCGGATGTTTTGTTAGCGTCTGCATCGGATGCGATTATCGTTGGTTTCCAAGTCCGTCCGTCACCGATGGCGCGGAAATTGGCAGAACGCGATGGCGTGGAAATCAAAATGTACTCTATCATCTACGAAGCGATTGATGAAATCCGTTCGGCGATTGAAGGTATGTTAGAGCCGACCAAAGAGGAGAAAATGATGGGACAAGTTGAAGTCCGTGAGATTTTCAAAATCAGTAAAGTCGGAACCATTGCTGGAGCTTACGTAACCGAAGGCAAGATTATGCGCAATTCATTGATTCGCGTCATTCGTCAAGGCATCGTTGTATTCCCGATGAAAGAGGGGGCAACAGGTCAATTGGCATCGCTCAAACGGTACAAAGATGATATGAAAGAAGTCAAATTCGGTTTTGAGTGCGGTTTGATGATTGATAATTACAACGATATTCAAATCGGAGATGTGATAGAAGCGTATGAAATCATTGAGGTCAAACAAAAAATGATGTAAAATAGTATATAAAAAGCAAAAGAAAAAGACGTTGGCAACAACGTCTTTTTTTTTTGAAAACATGGTATCTTTCGGATAAAAACCTTATTTTTGCAAAAAATATCATTCAAAATGAAAGCTATCGCAATAGAAAAAATAGGTGGCGGCAGACCTGTTAAAATGTACACTTTGAGTGAGTATCTCCTCAAAGAGGAAAAATCTGTCGAAAAAAACGAATTTTATAACGGTCAAATCATTCAAATGCCAGGTTCCAAAGCCACACATAATCAAATTGGCGGTAATGTGATTACTGCAATCAATATTGCTGTCAAGCCTTTAAAAAAATTTAGAGTATTGACGAGTGACCAGAAAATCTACATTGAAGCTGAAAATATGGTGGTTTATCCCGATGTTTTAGTAATATGTGGCGCACCTCAATTTTGGAATGGGCGAGAAGATTTAATCATCAATCCATTGTTGATTGTAGAAGTATTGTCGAAAAGTACCCGCAAATATGATAAAAGTGACAAATTTATGTTATATCAAAATTTGCCTTCGTTTCAAGAATATATTTTGATTGAACCCAATAAAGTGCATGTCGAATCGTGGTTTAAAACGGCGGATGATACTTGGAATAAATTGACTGTCAATGATTTACAAAAAAATATTGCCTTGCGTGCTTTGAATGTAGAGATTACATTAGCGGATATTTATGAACATATTTTTTGATTTTTTTAAAACGTGGATTTTTGGGATTCGGTCGATTTTTGTTGCAAACAAAAATCCACCGAATCCCAAAAATCCAATAAATGCACGTTTTAAAAAAGTATCAAATGGATACCGATTACAATAATTTTACAATATCATCCCATACAGGAAACCAATCCACTTTTTCTCGCACAATCATGTTCAATAAAACTGCAAAATCGTCTGCAAGATTGAAAGTAACCCCATAATTTTGACAAATGCCTTGAATAATCATTTCTACATCCTCTTTATTTGCCAATTGATGAATGGTGTCCATAGATAAAGTTGATTTTGCATACGATTTAAATTCAGTGCGCAAATCAAATTCGTCTTTTGACCAAAGTTTGATTTGCAATTCAGAATCATATAATTTTTTCCGCATCCCATTCAAAGTACGAACCCAAGCGTCTAAACGAGCATCATTGTCAAGTATTTCTCGCTTTTCGACAATAATTTTTTGAATTTCAATCGCTGCATAGGTTGCAATTTCGTCTTCATCAGGTATTGTACTGCTTGATTTGGAAACCAAATATCGATAAATACAATGTTTAAACTTTGGAATATCCGTCAAAATGGACGACTCAAACGTGTAAGACCGCCCAATATGCACTGGAATCGTTAATTTTTGATGCAATTTGGTTTGAAAAACGTCTTTTTGGGCAATGGATAAAAAATCTTTATCAAAAATTAAAACTGATTTTTGCCATAAAGACGTTTGATTCCGAATCGCACTAAAAATATCTTTGTAAACCAAAATCTTGGTATAAATATTCGTAATTCCTTCAAAAGACCAATAAACATATTTCAAATGTTGATACTTTGTTTTTGATTTTAATAAAATTGAAATATGTTTTGCATCATCTTCGCCTTCTACTAAAATCATTTTATCACTTTCCAACGCATTAATAAAATCTAAACCATTACCGCCACTAATCGAGTTAATGATGTGTAAATAAGGAGTCGGTTGAAAACCTTTCTTAATACCAAGTGGCAATTTAGATGAAATATTGAAATATTCATGCTTCGGTTTTGCCTCAATGTGGAATAAATATTCAGGCGCGGCACTCCGTATAAAGGCTTCATTATGCGTTGTAACAAAGACTTGTGTATTATCAGAAAATCGAATCAGTATTTCAAGCAATCTTTTTTGAATATCTCTATGGATATGACTGTCAGGTTCGTCCAAAAGGATTAAATTCAATTCTTTTGGACGCTCATATAAACCTAATAATATTTCAAGAATTTGCAAAGTACCACTGCCCAAGAGCGAAATATCTTTGGGAATATCTTTTGCGCCCATTTGTATCTTGATAATTAATTGAGTATCTTTGGTTTCATCTCCTTCAAAGTCAAAAAGGATTGCTTTGTCACTATTATTGACAATATATTGTAAATTATGGATAAACGTTAAATATAAGGTAGGATTTTTTTTCAATTGATAAAGCCGATTCCGCAAAACAGCAATAGAGGCTCTCGAATGTATCAATAATTTAATCTTGGGCAAGGTTTCAAAATCCTCTATATCTTTCAGCGTCGAGACAGGTGAAGCATACGTAAGGTTAATCGATTCAGGTAATTTTGTAAAAAAAGCATTGAAATGATTGAAATTATATAAGTTATAATTTTCTAAACTAATCTCATATTGATTCCCGCGAGCAGGGCGAATGTGAAAACCAATCGTTATTTTTTCATTTGAATCTAATAATGTAGCCGTTAGGGTAATGGATTCCGTTATTTTCAAATTGTGAAAAATATCTTTATAAGTCGGGCTGCGAACCGATACGATTTCGGTATGTGAAATGTATTTTGGTTGGGAACCGCCCAAAATAAAATCCCCTTTTTTTAGATTTTTTCGATGATCTGCTTTTCCAATTTGGGTCAATAATTTATCAAAACACTCATTCCATAGGGCAATTGCTTCTAAAACAGTGGTTTTACCTGTATTATTCGCACCCGTAAAAATATTGATATGAGGATTGAAATGAAATGTTACATTTTCATAAGATTTAAAATTTTGAATCTGAATGGTTTGTAAATACATGAAAAGCTCAATTGTAAGTGATAAAAATATAACATTAAACTTGCGGAAAGCTATGCTTTGATTACGATGGTTTTGGATAGAATGGATGTACGGATTTTACGGATTTTCACTGATTGGTACGGATTTTTTGAGTTTTACTTCCAAAAATCCGTACCAATCGGTGAAAATCCGTAAAATCCGTACATCCATCTTATCTAAAACCATCCAACGCAAAGTATATACGATTACTCGGTTTCCTTTTCTGCGCCCACCGTTTCATTCATCAAATAGGCTTTCAAAAAAGGAGTCAAATCGCCATTCAAAACCATCTCGGTTTGACTCGTTTGATAACCAGTTCGATGATCTTTCACGCGGCGGTCGTCCAAAACGTAAGACCGAATTTGGGAACCCCATTCATTTTTCTTTTTGGTGGCTTCCACCTTGTCTTTTGCCTCCAATTGACGCTCTAATTCTTGTTCATACAACTTGGATTTCAACATTTTTATCGCTTTTTCTCGATTTAAATGTTGTGAACGCTCCTGTTGACACTCGACAACAATCCCAGATGGCAAATGTCGGCATCGAACTGCCGATTCCGTTTTGTTGACGTGTTGACCACCCGCGCCCGAAGAACGAAACGTATCCCAATCCAAATCCGCAGGATTGATGTTGATTTCAATCGTATCATCCACCATCGGATGCACAAAAACAGAACTAAACGAAGTCATCCGCTTGCCTTGCGAGTTGAATGGGCTTATCCGAACCAACCGATGAATGCCATTTTCACCGCGCAACATCCCATAGGCATTTTCACCAATGATTTCATAACCAATTGATTTATAACCTGCTGCGTCTCCTTCCTGCCGATAAAGTTCTGAAATTTTATAATCATTTTTATCAGCCCACATCTTATACATGCGTCCCAACATCTGCGTCCAATCGCAGGCTTCTGTGCCGCCCGCCCCTGCATTGATTTCCAAAATACAATACAAAGCATCTTCGGGTTTGTTCAAAGTGGAACGAAATTCGACTTCTTCGAGGGCAGCTAAGGCATTTTTATAAGCATTTGCAACCGATAGTTCATCCGAATCGCCTTCGCGGAACAATTCCGCTTCCAATTCGGCATCATCGACAGCCGTTTGCAATTCGTTGAAATGCGCAACGCGTTTTTCAAGGGTGCGCAACTCCCGCATCAGGGTTTCAGCGCGTTCAGGGTCTGTCCAAAAATGAGGGTCTCCTGCTAATTGTCGTTTATCTTCAATGTCGAAATGGGCTTTATCAACGTCAAAGATACCTCCTTAATAACCCTAAACGGTCTTTTAAATGATGCAATTGTTCAATTGTCATTATGATTTTTTTTAATGAAATGTAAAGTAATTAACATAGAATTAATTTTGTAAAATATTGATAATTAATAATTTACGAAATTTAAACTCCTGCTGGTTTTATTAAAATTTGACTTGCCGATAAACCTGCGACAAAGCGAGCGATATCCCTAAAGAGCGCAGTGATAAAGACTCATTTAGATTGGTTTGAATCGTTTTGTCCCAAGTATTGCCATCTGTTGTAAGCCGAAACCAAGATTCGATAGGTGCTTTTTTTTGCTCAATCAGTACATACTCTCGAAAACTTGGGATTTGATTATATAATAAAAATTTACCATTTCGGTTGTATTTTGCAGTACTTTTAGACAAAATCTCAACGACTAATAATGGATTTAGCAATAAATCTTCGCGTCCATTCCAAAACTCAGGTACCTCACAAATCACAACCGCATCTGGATATACGACATCATTGACATTGGGTAAGTAAATCTTTTGGTCGCTGTTCAAAACCACAAATTCTTGTGATAAAGATTGTACTAAATAGTGCAATGCGCTTCCAGTATTCATTGCAATTAAATTATGTGTATATTTACTACCTGCCATAAGAACGATTTTGCCATCATAAAATTCATGCTTGGTGCGGCTACGCGCTTCCATTGCCAAATATGCTTCCAGAGAATAGCTCTTTTCTGGAAGCGTAGTTGTTTTTGTTGAAATCACTTGTACAGATGCGCTCATGTTGATATTATTTTTACACAAAGTTAATCAAAAATAAGTTTGAATTAGGATTCTTAGGATATTTAAAGGATTATTAGGATTCATTACATCCTAATAATCCTTTAAATATCCTAAGAATCCTAATTCAAAAATGCTAATCTATTGATAATCAAAGCGTTTCAATACTTCCATATAGAAAACCAATTCTGAATTAGCAGGAATGCCTACTTCCCCTTTTTTCTGTCCAGGCATTGCTCGCTCGCCATAACCCAATTTAGACGGCACAAATAACACTGCGATACTTCCCTCTTTCAATAATTGCAAACCTTCATCCCAACCTGGAATCACTTGACCGACTCCGACTTGAACAGGGAAAAATTGCCCGCGTGAATAGGAATCATCAAAACGATTGCC
>JBDLWG010000279.1:0-7046 GCA_039804385.1 Bacteroidota bacterium | reverse complement strand
AAATAGAGCAGTCTTACGCGACCGCATAATCCGAATACGGGCGGGCATATGCAGGTAGAAAACCCAACACAATATCTGCTTTATCAACGCCGCGTTTAATAAGAGCTTCTGCAACATCATCTTCTGTACGATTTTCCAAAATCCAAATCTTATCATTAGGTTTGATTTGAAAGTGAATTTTTACCCATAAATGATACGTATTTTCGTCCGTCCAGCCTGTTCTTAAGACTTGATAATGATGATTTAAAGAATCGGCGATGATATGAGCTTCATCATTTTCTGCCGAAAAGCGGTATTTTTGCATCAAATCAATAATTGCGCGCTCATATTTTTTTACTTTTACTTTTCCCATGAGACAACTATTTTATGTTGTGCGTTGTAAATTAAAAGTTTAATATTGTATTTTTTAATTATTCTTAAAATAAAAGGATGATTTTGTAATTTTATTTGAGCAAACAAAGGTATTGCCAAATAAAGCACTCTATCGGGTTCAAATTCATTTAATCCTTCTAAATAAGTCAGATATTGCCCCAAAATACCATGAAATTCATTTGGAAAAGAAGGTTTGGTAAACGTTTTTATTTCAACTGCAATTTTTTCAACTCCTTTTTCGGCTTCGAGCAACTGTTCTGCTCCTAAGTCAATTTCATAATCAATCTTTTGCTTTTTGTCTTTCAAGGTATATGGATCATGTGTAATATGCCAACCTTCTTTTTCAAGGGCTTCTCGAACTGCTTCGTGAAAAATATCTCTTGCCATTGTATGTTTTTTTACAAAGGTACACTTTTTTTTAAAAGAAGCAAATATTGAATCCATTTTTGTACGAAAAATAATCATGGCATCAAAGTCCATTTGATGCCATTTGCACTTGCTCATTGATTTGCAACTTTACTGTTCGGGTCCAAATGCTTTTTCAAAATCTTTTTGGTCTTGCGATTTGGATTTATCAACTTTGGACGTTTTAATTGTTTTTTTAGGTACAGATTGTTTTAATATTTTTTTAGGGACAATCATTTTGGTTGTGTCAGGCGCATTTTTGACCACTTTAACCCCTGTTTTAACCCATTTAGTAGAATCTTTTGCCGCATTTTGCAAAGAATCTTTCGGCAAGACCACAGGATGTGGTTCTGCGGGAGGCAACATTTTGTTGTTTTTAACAGGCATTTGAACTACCTTTTTGGATGCAACGACTGGTTTTGCCACTAATTTCATCGTAGAATCTTTTGAAATCGCAGGTTTTACCCATTGCGTATCCGCCGTTTCAATCCGCACTTGTGGATTGATTTTTAAAATCCGCACTTCGGTTCGCCGATTTTGTTGATGCTCTTTTTCGGGGCAATCCACTCCACTTGCACAATGATTTTTTAACCGCGATTCTCCATATCCGACAGGCTTAACCCGTTGACTATCAATGCCATACGCCATCAAATATTCTGCTAAATGTCCTGCCCGTTGACGGCTCAATTGCAAATTATACAACTCCGTCCCGCGACTATCTGTATGCGAAGCCAATTCAATGACCATTTCGGGATTTTTTTGCATCAAACCAATCAATACTTTCAAGGTTGGAGTCGCATCAGGTCTGAATTGGGCATCATTGAAATGGTAATAAATATTATTCAAACGAATAACGGCTCCCATTTTCAGCATCTCAGACACATTTTTGACTTCTGATTGTCCAATAGTTGGAATATTATTTGGCTTATCAGTCAATTTTACAGGATAAGATTTGGTTTTGTCCGATGAATGGTTTGATTTTTCAATCGGAGGCGATAATTTTGGCACAGCAGCTAATGTTTTTTCATCCATTCGCTTTTCAGGTTGCGCCAACACTTTTCTATCGCCTTGAAAAATCGTTTTGACAATATATTTGGGTTTAAAATCAGGATGTTCAAACCGAAACAAATAACGACCTGCGGGCAATTTCAAGAATTGACTTCCATTCGCGCCCATTTGAATTTTCGTTTCATGGGTTTGCGCGTCTTCCAACGAATATTCATTGCCTTCATCCGCTTTAAACCCAATAATATTTCCTGTTGCATCCGTCAAAATCGCTGCATTTTGCACATCCGCCATATTCGTATAACTAAGCATCATCCCTTCAATGGTTTTGCCCGTCTCCGCGTCATGACTCGAAAGGCTGACTTCTATCATCGGAACATTCAATTTGGGCGCTTCTTTCGTCAATAAACCTTTTGGCGCACTGAATGAATAGATGTCGTCATCACCTCTTCCACCTGTTCGATTGCTCGAAAAGTAGCCATTTTTCATATCGGCATCCACAATTAACCCAAAATCATCCTTTTCGGTATTGAGTGGCGCACCCAAATTCGTTGGTTTTTCCCAACCGATTTCTGTTTTTTGAGTCGTAAAAAGGTCTAATCCGCCCGCGCCGCCATGTCCGTCAGAGGCAAAAAACAAGGTTTCATCGGCATGAATGAAGGGAAAAAACTCATTTTTAGTTGTATTTACGCCTCTACCGAGATTTATCGGCTTGCCCCAAGTCTCGTCTTGCCGCACGCTCACCCACAAATCCATCCCGCCAAAACCTTCTGGACGATTGCTTGAAAAATACAATCGCTGTCCATCGACCGAAATCGACGGATGTGCCGTATCATATTCATCACTATTAAAAGGTAATTCTTTGATTTTGCCCCATTGATAATTTTTTTGAGTTGCCGAATAAATTTTTAATTTGACTTTTCCATCTTTGGCAGGATAGGGCTTGCCATTTCGGACGTTATTGCGCGTAAAAAAAACGTCCTCATTCCGCGCCGAAAACGTTAAGGGACCATCATAATATTGAGAAGTGAGGGCTTCTGCAAATGGAGTTGGCAATTGCAATTTGCCATCTTGACCGCGCCGCGCTAAAAAAATAGAAGTGGTTGATTTGCCTGTCGTTTCGTCTGACCTTTTTTCTTTGGCAACTGCTGGATTAGACGAAATAAAAACTAAGCCATTTTCGTAAAAAGCAGGACTATATTCTTGAAACGCAGCATTAATCGCCTCTTCAGGCGCGACTGTAACGCTCGTTTGAGCATAGGCGGGAAGGAGGCAGAAGAGCCATCCAAAAGATAAGGCAAATTTTATCATGACTTTTAATAAAGTTTTTTTAACTTGAATTTGTTGGATTCGATGGATTTATTGGATTTTTGATAAGTAGTTGAAGTTAAAAAATCGACAAAAAAGAATACGCGTTAAAAGGTTGATTTTCAAGGTAGTATAACGTTTGGAGGGTTTCAAACCCTCCAAACGTTGTTGTCGATTATTGAATCTTAACCACTTACAATCCAGATAATCCAATGAATCCCAAAAAAACAAGTCAAAGTTACTGTCCTTGCATGTACGCATCCCAAGTTTTCGTTTTGTAAAACTCCTCTCCTGTATAGCGCAATTCGGGCAACAATTGTGCAGGTTTTTTGTATCCGGGTGCAACGACAATGCGTTCAAAACGCTCACTTAAATACACAATCGTCGGATAACTCATCTGTCCGTCCAACAATGAATACGCTAATTCATGCACGCCATTTCGACCTTGTTCCAAAAATTTGAATGTATAATTATTAAAACGAATCGTATCTCGTTGTTCTGCATTGAGTTTTACACAATAAAAATATTTATTCAAATATTGAGCAATCGTATCATTGGGAAATGTATTTTTATCCATGACCTTACACCAACCGCACCAATCGGTATAAACATCTACTAAAAATTTTTTCGGTTTGGTTTGGTTCAACACGACTGCTTGTTCCCAAGACAGCCATTGCACCTTATCGCCGCCTTTTTCACCAGCCTGCGGCGCGGGTTTCAACAACATAAATGACATGGCGGATAATCCTAAAATCATCAACGCTGTCATTGCCCAGATTTTTTGCTTCATTTTTTTAAATGATTTTGTGAACCTATGAAACGAAAATTTAGGGTAGATAGTTTACTGAATGCTCTATTTCAACAATAGAAATACAAATCTCTTACAACAGGCTGTAAAAAGAGATATAATCCTAAAAAACCTTTATCTTTACCCCTAAATTAAACGATCATGAAGAAAATCACTCAGTTTATCAATCCGTTTACCGATTTTGGTTTTAAAAAATTATTCGGCGAAGAAGAAAAATATCGGGATTTAAAAAATGTAACTGACACTGCTTTTAGGGATGGGGAGCTCAAAGGTAAACTCGAAGGTAAAATCGAAGGTAAAATCGAAGGTAAAATCGAATCCATTTTAAATGGTCATGAAGCAGGTTTGCCTTTGGAAATGTTAGTCAAAATATCGAAGTTGCCAGAGCAACAAGTTTTAGAAATCATTCGACAAGGTAGCAAGCCGACAAAATAAGGAAGTTCCCATATCAAAAAAAATAACAGTTTCCGCTTTGGAAAATTTTTGAAATAGGATGCGAATGATTTCAAAGATTGGAAGGATGTTTTTAGTTGAAAAACGCAAAGGAGCACACCAAACATCCTTGCAATCCTTACAACCATCAGCATCCTATTTCAGAAATTTTCCAAAGCGGAAACTTACTACTTTCTACTTTAAGCGGTTGTATGCCAATCCAATAATAAAAAATGCGTCTCTGTTTCCATATAATATTCGGTTTGAAGCTCTTTTTCATTGAATTTGCTTCGAGCTGCGGCGATGATTTTAGCGTGTCGCAATGGATTGAGTTTATCAAACGTTTCAAAATCAATTGGATGATAATTATGGAGGTGAATTTTTTCGGGCTGCCAAATTCGCCTTTCTATTTTTGCCGATAACGTCGATAATTGTTTTCAATATAATTTGTAATTAATTGATTATCAATAAATTAATTGAAATTGAATGGGAGTCGTTTCAAAATAAAGTGATAACATTATTATGGAGCATTTTTGATTTCGCAGTAGGCAACCGTTCCAAACCCAACCTATCATTTGTAATTTCACAATAATCTATACTAAGTTCAAAACCAATGTATTGCCGCTGCAAATTTTTAGCAGCAACAGCAGTTGTACCACTTCCCATAAACGGGTCTAATACAATTTGTTGTTCTTTGGTAGTTAATTGAATCAAAAATTCAATTAATTGAACTGGTTTTTGAGCTTCATGCACTCTTTTTTCGTGTGCCGAAAAACCAAAATCTAATAAATTCGTTGGGCTTGTTCCATTGATTTTACAGGCATCAATATTAATTGCGCCGACTTGATTTTTTAAAATATTATCGGTTGCTGTAATTTTATAAGGTTTGAAAAACCAAGCAATCGGCTCATAAATCGGAGCAAGGTTGCCCAAACGCCAGCCTTCCCATTCCAAACTTTCAGTTTGAAGCCCTCGTTTTTCCAACACATTAGAAAAACGTTGCGCCCGATGATGCGCAGAAGGTTTTTTCCATGCCAAGACATCTTTTAATAAAAACCCACTATCCTCAAAAGCGTTGATGACGCGGTGCAAAGTGCGCCTTGCCCCAAAAACAAACACCGATGCACCTTCTTTCATGGACGGATACACCAAAGAAGCCCATTGATGACACCATTCTTGATATTCTTTGCCAATATTTCGGTCGGCACTACTCCAACCGTTAATCGGTTTGCCCCTGCGTTTGAATCCCGATTTGCCTTCCTGCGCAGGTGATGCCCCTAAATAAGCTGTATTTGTGTTGTTATGAAGCACATCCCAATCATCTAATCCAATTCCATAAGGAATATCGGATAAAAATAAATCAATCGTTTCTTGCTCCAAAAAGCCCAGATGCTCTAAACAGTCTGCATTGGTTACTTTATTTAAATAGGTATTATTCATATAAATTTTTTTATACTGATTGCTTTTATAATGGTTCTAATTTTTGATTCGATTTTTTCAGATTTAATGAGTAACTGAATAGCTTCTTCTTTTGATAACTCATTGAAATACGCTATTTTATCATTCCAAAAATCAATCCCTTCTTGACCAACCGTTTTGGTTTTAGTCGTTTCTAACCATTTATAATGATTCAAATCTTGAATCGTTTTCCCAACACAATTGACAACCATATCGTCTATTGCTGCCCAATATAAATCCGAATTTTCACGATTTTGCCCTAAATTATTTTGCAATCTTTGACCTGTTTGCCAAATGCGCTCTAAATCTTGATAAGCATAAAAATCTAACAAAAAATTTAAATGGGTGTAAGATAAGAGCGTTACATTTTTATCAATCGCTTGAGCATAGATTTGACTTTTTTTATTGGGATATTGCGTTAAAGGTGCAACCAATAAAGCATAATTATTACCTTTTTTCCAACTATCTAAGGCACTAATTTTGAAATCTTTTTGATTTTTGGCGGTGCGACTTAATCAAAATGTTTTTGCATCACCAACAATTGTATAATAATCGTTTTTGCCAAAAACATCTGCTGAATTACCTCGCGCACCTAATACATGAGCCTCAATATCTAAAAAAGTAAGGGCTTTAGCAAGTAAAATATCTGAAAATTTAGCCCAAAGTTTCTCTTCTGAACTATCATGCTCAAACATTTCAGGCAAGATACCGCATTCAATCAAGTTTTCACTCAAATCTTGTTTAGAAGTATTCAAAAGATGTTGTTCTAATTGATTGAAAGCATCTTTTTCTTTTGCGATTTTAAAAATGAGGTTAATTATATCGTTGCGCATTGTTTTAAACTTTTTTGTACGCAAAGGTAACGATAAAAATTCGAGTAAAAAAAACAAAACGCTGCGATTTATCGTCGCAGCGTTTTGTCAAAAGTTTAATCATCACTTTGGCATCAAATTTATCAACAGAAGATAAATAATGTCCAGCTGCCCTATAATAGTTAATGTAAGTGCGACCTATGGGATATTGGCTTAAAAAATCTTCTCTAAATCTACGATAATAGTCAAGATTTAAGTATCGACTTAAGTGTGGTTTGGCAAAATTACTGACAACTGCAGATTCTTGTTCCATTTCTCGCATAAGGCATATACAAGGGTCACAATATTGTTCTGGTGTTGTACTGAATACATCGCATCCACAATCTGTATCCTTACAAGGAGCAGAGCATCGTCCAGCAATTTCTTGTCCTGGTTCGTTGGAAATC
>JBDLWG010000278.1:0-4016 GCA_039804385.1 Bacteroidota bacterium | reverse complement strand
GTACCTAATTTTGGAGCTTCTTGCGCTGCTTGTGGCGCAGACACATTCGGTTGCTCACGGAAACCAAAAACACCCGCAAAAAGATTGCTTGGGAATTTTTTAATCGTCGTATTATACACTTGCACCGATTTATTAAAATCGCCGCGTGCAACGGCACACCGATTTTCCGTACCTGCAATCTCGGCACTCAAATCTCGAAACGATTGCCCTGCTTTCAAATCTGGATAATTTTCAGTCACCATCATCAATTTACCCATGGCTTGAGACAACCCATTTTGATTTTTATTAAATTCTTGAATTTGTTCGGGAGTCAAATTACTCGCATCCACTTTCATTTGAGTCGCTGCTGCCCGCGCTTGAACGACGGCTTCCAACGTACCTTTTTCAAAAGTAGAATTAGCTTTCACAACATCCACTAAATTGCCAATCAAATCCGAACGGCGTTGATATTGATTTTGGACTTCGCCCCATTTTGTTTTCACAGTTTGGTCTTTATCGACCATACCATTATACTTATTGCAGCCTACGAAGCCAATCAGGACGGCAACACCAATCCATAGTAAAGTTGAATTATTCATTTTTAAGGCGGTTTTGTTAATGATAGATTTTTTTTGAATAAGATTTAAAAAAATTATAATTTATACGGTTTTTTCCCACAATCATTTAAATATAATGTTCAAAATAGTTGTTTTAAACGTGCGGTTGCGAGCCGCTTTCCGAAACAAAAGTAATCAATCCTTAGAAATCTCATAGCAATCTTAAAAAATTTGTCATTTTTTTTTAGAAAGCATTACTTTTGCGTCCCTAAGTGGGGATTCAAAAACAAATTTGTCCTTATAAAATAGTTGATTATCATTGAAAAAGCTAAATCGAAAAATACCACCGCCTGTTCACGGGGTTCAAAATATTAGTGTTCCGCCGCCTGTTGTGCATCATTTGGACAATGGTATCCAAGTCGTCGAGACGCGAATGGGTACGCAGCCTGTTTTGAAATTGGAAATTTGCTTTCGAGCAGGACGTGCCGCCGAATCCAAAAATACAGTAGCCTATGCTGCAACAAGGCTTTTACGAGATGGAACGACGACTCGCAATTCCAAAGAAATTGCTGAAATCCTTGATTTTTATGCAGGAACACTTGGTACGCATCCTGGATGGGACACTTCGGCAGTGTCGTTATTTTGCTTGACGAAGCATTTTGAAGCCTTGATTCCAGTCGTTGCGGATATGATTTTAAATCCTATTTATCCACAACATGAACTTCAAACGTTTATTGATAAAAATATCCGAGAATTGCAAGTCGATTTAACACAAAGTGATACGATTGCCTATCGCAAATTGACTGAATTGTTATTTGGTGAAAAGATGCCTTATGGTTATAGTAGTGTTGCAGAAGATTATAAAGCCTTGACAGTCAATGATTTAAAACAATTTCATCAAGAACAATTGACGGCTGATAATTGTGTTATCTTCATTGGCGGCGCAGTCAATGAAGCGATTTTGAAATTATTAAATCAATATTTAGGACAACATAAAACCAAAAAGATTCCATATCAAAACGTTTTATGTACGGAAACACACCCTAAAACAAGCGTTCATCTCAAAAATGAAACAGGTTTGCAAACGTCCATTCGGATTGGGCGGCGTTTTGGGTCGAAATTAAATCCTGATTATGCAGGAGCTTCTGTGGTCAATTTAATTTTGGGTGGTTATTTCGGTTCGCGGTTGATGAAAAATATTCGGGAAGCGAAAGGTTACACGTATAATATATCATCGTCGATTGATTTCATGCAGCATGACGGTTATTGGTATATTGGGACGGAAGTAGGGACGAAATTCGCCGCAAAAACATTGGAGGAGATTTACAAAGAAATGCAGTTGTTGCAAACCGAATTAGTCGATGCCGCCGAATTGGAAATGGTGCGCAATTACTGTTTGGGCAACATGCTGAATATGATAGATGGCGCATTTGCGGTGATGGATGCCGTCAAACCCTTCTTTTTGGAAGATTTGCAAGATGATGTTTTACAAAAATTAGTAGATACGGTTCGGCATATTACGCCAGAAACCATTCAACTATTAGCTAAAAAATATTTGAAACGCGAAGATTGGCTCCAAGTAACCGTTGGATAAAATGAAGGACTTTAAGAACACTTACGTAAAGTCCTTTTAGAAAGGACTTTACGTAAGTGTTCTTAAAGTGACTTTAAGAACACTTTAAGAACACTTACGTAAAGTCCTTCCTGCAATTAAAACTATTTGCGTAACTTGCACAAAATTTTTTATTTATAACTATAAGATTCGTAATGAAAAAAAATACTAACATTTGTCGGGCTATCCTGCTTATAGCTACTTTTTCCGTTTTTTCTCCAGCTTTTGGACAAAAAAACGCTGCCTTAAAAGCCAAATTGGACCAAGCAGCCCAAGAAATTGAGTCCAAAGTCATCGCTTGGCGGCGCGATTTCCACCAAAATCCAGAATTGAGCAATCGGGAAACGCGTACTGCCGAAGTTATTGCCAAACATTTGAAAAGTTTGGGCTTAGAAGTCAAAACAGGTGTGGCGAAAACGGGCGTTGTTGCCATCTTGAAAGGAGGCAAACCAGGTCCCGTTATTGCCTTGCGTGCCGATATTGACGCTTTGCCTGTGACGGAACGCGCTCCGATTCCATTCGCGTCTAAGGTTCGCACGACTTATAATGGCGTGGAAACGGGAGTCATGCACGCATGCGGTCACGATACGCATACGGCGATTTTAATGGGGACAGCAGAGGTTTTAACAAAATATAAATCTGAAATAGAAGGCACTATTAAATTTATATTTCAACCAGCAGAAGAGGGCGCACCTAAAGGGGAAATCGGCGGTGCAGGTGTTATGATTTCAGAAGGCGTTTTAGAAAATCCTACGGTGGAAACGATTTTCGGTTTGCATATCAGCGCACAAGCAGCCGTTGGCACGATTCGGTATCGGTCAGGCGGCACGATGGCGAGTAGTGACCGTCTTTACATCAAAGTTAAGGGCAAACAGACACATGGTGCGAGTCCTTGGCAAGGCATTGACCCGATTTTGACGGGTGCGATGATTGTTCAAGGGTTGCAAAATGTGGTCAGTCGTCAAACGCCGTTGAATGAAAGTCCTGCGGTGATTACGATTGGCATGTTTCAAGCGGGCAATCGGGAAAATATTATTCCTGAAGAAGCCAATTTGATGGGTACGATTCGGTGTTTAGACCCTAAAATTCAGAAAGAAATCCATGCTAACATCAAACGCACGGCTATCAATATCGCAGAAAGTCAAGGCGCGACCGCAGAAGTGACGATTGAAATTGGCAATCCTGTGACTTTTAATAATCCAGAATTGACCAAAAGGATGTTGCCTACTTTGGAATCCGTTGCAGGAGAGAAAAATGTAAATATCATTGTCGCTGCTACGGGCGCGGAAGATTTTGCTAAATATCAAGAAAAAATTCCGGGCTTTTTCTTCTTTTTGGGCGGTATGCCGAAAGATAAAATCGCGGCTGAAACAGGTCCGCATCATACACCCGATTTTTTCATTGATGAAAGCGGTTTTGTCTTGGGCGTGCGCTCGTTTTGCCATTTGGTTTTAGATTATGCAAATAAATAATGTAAATTGAATCAAGAACGAGGGAATTTTAGGAATTTAAGACCTATCATTCAAAAATTAAATAAATTCAAGCACAACTTGCGGCAAGTTTGAAACTTGCCGCAAGTTTATTTTTAAAAGAACGTCCTTCATTCCTAAAATTCCCTTATTCCTGATTCAACTCTATTATTTTTTTATAAATGGAATCAGCCCATTTTTATCGCTCGTTTGCGGCACTTGCATCAGATACGCGCCCGTTTGCAGACTTTCGGTATGAAGCGGAATGATATTCAAACCTTTAGTCAATCGTTGTCCAATTTGCAACATCATCTTACCTTGCATATTAAAAAAAGATATAGGTATTTCATTGTCAATCAAACTATTCAATTCCAATATCAATATATCTTGCGTCGGATT
>JBDLWG010000277.1:0-2524 GCA_039804385.1 Bacteroidota bacterium | reverse complement strand
GTTGGGTTGTGCCAACGGTTGGTCTGCGCGTTGCGTGTTGGACGGCGGGTACTACAAGTCATAGTTGGCAAGCCGTCGCATGTGGCGGTACTGAAATTGGCACGAAAGGCATGATGGTTGCTGCTAAAACATTGGCACTCATGGGCATTGACCTCCTGACTGACCCAAAGATGATTGAAAAAGCAACAGCGGAGTGGAAAGCATCGCGGGGCGCAGATTTTAAATACGAGCCGTTATTGGGCAATCGAAAACCTGCTTTGGATTATCGGGATCAGCCCAATGCGGATTAAGGAACGTTCAAATAATCAGCCATTTCCGCTTAGGTTTTTCTGAATTAGGATTTATACGAGAACGGATTTTTTGTCATTCCGTAGGAAACTTTATCAGAAATCGCTGAAACAAACAGCATTTATGTAGATAAAATCGGGTAATACATCAATTGGGTGTATAACAAATTTCCCGACTACTAAATTTGTTATACACCCGTAGTTTTCGCTTTGGAAAAGGTTCGAAATAGGATGCGTATGATTACAAGGATATTTTAGCTTCAAAAATAGAAATGGGGACTTCAAATCATACACATCCTATTTCAAAAATTCCCAAAGCGAAAATTGCTTTAAAACAAGCTATCAAAACGTAAATAATTGAAAATCAGCAAATTAAGGTGCGTCAAGTTTGAAATTTGACGCACCTTTTGTGTTTAATTTAGTTCAACTACTTATGGTATAAAATAACTATTTTTGTAACTTTAATTTACAAAGTTATTTTATGAAAAATTCAACAAAAGCAGTACGCTGGCTCCTATCCATGAGCCTTATGAGCGTGTGTGGTTGCGACACGCCGAAAGGAGTGCTAACGCCTATGCCACAACCAGCATTAGGCTATCGCTCGGCTAAATTATTGGTTATCAATGGTTTGCAATTTAAAGATTTGAATCAAAATCAAGCCTTAGACTTGTATGAAGATTGGCGTTTGCCTGTCGAAACCCGCGTGCAAGATTTGATTAAGCAAATGACCTTGCCTGAAAAAATCGGTTTCATGCTCATCAGCACCACCCGGCTTGAAAATGATTGGACATTTGAACCCAATTCGCCCAAAGAAAAATTACCTGTTGCCAGTGGTTTCAATGAGCAAGACTTGGTGCAAAGTATGAATATGTTTTCCAAAAAACCATTGCCTTATCCGATGCTTTCGTCGTCTGGCACCACCAAAGGCGTTAAGGAAAAACATTTGAGACATTTCATCGCTCGCGTCAATACTTCGACTCAAATCATGGCAGAATGGTCTAATAAGTTGCAAGCATTGTGCGAAAGCGACCGTTTAGGCATTCCTGCCATCGTCGCGTCGAACCCGCGCAATCATATTACAGTGGATGCATCGGTTGGTTTGAGCGTCGGAACGACGGTTTTTTCCAAATGGCCAGGCGAATTGGGATTAGCAGCCATGCGCGATTTGCCCTTGACGCGTGAATTTGCCACGATTGCAGGACAAGAATGGGCTTCTGTCGGATTACGCAAAGGTTATATGTATATGGCGGACATCGCTACCGAACCGCGTTGGCAACGGGTTGAAGGCACATTTGGCGAAGATGCAGATTTGGCGGCACAAATGATACGCAAAATTGTATTGGGTTTTCAAGGCAATAAACTGAATAAAAATTCGGTTGCTTTGACTACGAAACATTTTCCAGGCGGCGGTCCCCAAGTCGAAGGACATGACCCGCATTTTGTTTGGGGGCTCGTAACAGAGTCAAAATACTTAAACATTCCTTAACAAAGTTATACATTTGAGGCACAATTAGGTATCAATGTATAATTTTTTAAAAAATGACAAAAAAATGACAAAAAGAATTCGGATATTTGGGGGCAGCTTTCTAAATTTGCGTTGCATTTAAAGAGAAAACCTGCTTATGAAATCCATCAAAGTACGATTAGAGTTGAATAATGAGAAGCGAAGCCTTGCAGCACAACATGCGGGAACGGCTCGTTATGCGTACAATTGGGGCTTAGCAAAGAGTCAAAAAGCGCATCAAGCGGGTTTGAAACGCCCGACGGCGGTTGATTTGCATAAAGAATGGGTCGTTTTCAAACACACCGAAGCGACGTGGGCGCAATTGGTCTCGAAATGCGCTCCGCAAGAAGCGTTTCGGCATTTAAATAACGCGTATCAGCGTGCCTTTCAAATGGAACACGTTCGACTCCCGAAATTTAAAAAGAAAGGACAAAAAGATCGTTTTTACTTAGAAGGAAGCATTCATTTGAAAGGCAATCGCATCAAACTACCGAAGTTCGGTTGGGTGCAATGTAGTGAAATGTTGCCACAAGGCGTTGTGGTGAAAAATGTCACGGTTTCTCGACAAGCCGAACATTGGTTTGTAAGTTTTAAAATACCACATTCTAAATCGGTGCAATCACCTAAAAATCAAGCGATTATCGGCGTTGATTTAGGTGTCAAAACACTGGCAACTTTTAGTGACGGGCAAACCATTCCTTCTAAACGCCCTTACAAGCGTCAAAAAAGAACG
>JBDLWG010000276.1:0-9787 GCA_039804385.1 Bacteroidota bacterium | reverse complement strand
TAATCCGCGATGCGGCGGGATAAACGCCTGTGGCAGGGAGTTGGACCCTATCGCGGTTGTTGGTGGTGTGAATCATCACAACCCGCACCGCGCCTGCCGCTTGTGCATTCAACACTTGGGTGCTGAGGTCGCAGGCAGGATTGAGTTGCACCAATGCCACTTTGCCTTTCAAATCGGCAGAAACCTTGCCGCACACATGCTCCGTGACCCACATCGGGACATTGTTCCCTGCCGAATCGGGACGCGCCCGCAGCACATTGACCGTATCCAGCGAGGCAACCACCTCGGCGGTGAAACCACTCGCGGGCGTTGCCTTGCCGAACGGCATGGGATACAGCATGAAGCGTTGGCTCGTATTGTACACCGACAATACGATGGTATCTACACGCGGCGTTTGGGCATAGCTCACACTGGTCACCAAGCACATGGCTATGATAACCCAATATAATTTTGTCATTTTCGTTTTTACTTTTAAATTATTTTAAAATACTTATACCAGTTTGATTACTATAAACCAGCATAGATTTAATTTTCGTAAAATACACAATTTAAATATTTATTAATTCCAAATTAATGGAAACAGGAAAACGGTTAACAGATAACCGCAATTGTTCAATTATTGGTTTATTGATTATTGGCATTTTTTGCAAAGTTTGAATGATATTTTCTTGGCTTGCCATTTCCAATTTCATTAATTGATGACTCTGTATTTTGTCTTCTAAAAGCGCATCCGCAGGATCCATGTCTTCTAATTGTTGAATATACATATCCAAAGAATCCATCAATGTTGAAACAACCTTAACAGCATCTGTCAAGCTGCCTTTTTGTATAAATACCAATACCGATTCCATAGCACAGCAAGCATCCAGAGCATATGAGGCAGAAAACTCATTCGGGAATTCATCAATATCTGGATACAGTTTAGATAAACATTCAATCTTTTTGTTAATTTCCTTAATATTCTTGTATTCTGGGTTCAAACTATGGTTATAGATCCATTCTAATACATTTGAATATTTAAGAATACTACCCCAATTTGTTCTTTTATTAAAAAAAGTGTAATTGGGTAACAGTTTTTCACAAAGAAGGCTTACAAACAAAATTTGTTGTTGGTAAGTTAATTTTTTCAATTTTTTTTGACTCAATTTTAAAAATTTACTCATTCTATTTATTGGTTTGATTCATGAAATGGAACTTGTCAACTTGAATTTATACAACATACGTTTCGTTTATTTACAATTTTAGCGTTATAGATGCCTATAAAACTATAAATAAACGAAACGTAAATTACTATTTTTCTTTCAATGGACTTTTTATTTTTATTTTTTTAGCCTCCAATACCGTTTGACACGATTTACATACAGGGCGACTCGCTGCTATTTGGGTTACCTTTAAGTTATTTTTATCCGCATGGTTGACAATTGTAGTTTCAGCATGCCCTTTACCTTTCACCTCTATTTCATTTTTTTTCAATACTTTTCTTTGGGCAGGTGTCAACCGTTCTCTACTGGATGCGACGAGTGTATGGGTTTGACCATTTGCATCTTTGGCTTTGGCAACTGCAGTAGTAGATAAATTACGAGCCTTTTCATTAACTTGCGCTTCTTGTATAATTTTAGCTCGTTTTTCTAAGTTGGTTACCGTTCGAGAGGCATCTAAAGCACCATCTGCGCCTTTAATGAGCTTTGACGCGCCTGCAGGAACATATGGTATCAAAGTTGCTGCAACATCTGCCGCCAGATCAGCACTTGCACTTCGTGCTTTACTCCAATCCCCTTCAATAGAATGATAAACCGCTTTTCCAGCATCATAAATAACATTTGCAATATCCCAAATGGTTTCGATAGGAAACCTTCCATCGGGATCATTATAGCGAATGGGGTCATCATATCCAAAATGATAGGGATTCCAGCTTTCCTGTTCTTCTGTTTCACATTCTGGGTCGATAGTTACAAAACGTCCAATTGCTACATCATAAAAACGCCAATCATGATGATTCCAACCTAACCCAAAGTCGTCATTCCATTCTTTGCCGTTGTATTGGTACTTGTTTTTACCTTGTGCGCCATTCCAGTCGCCTTCCATATTGAGTCCGAAGGGGTAAAAATGATTGATTTGCACAATGTCGTCTTTGGTCACGATGCCATCATCATAGCCTGGATCCGCTGGAAGTTGTCTGCCGCCCGAGTCTGTGACTCGATTCACCCCATCGCGGAAGGTCACTCGCGTATTCCCCAAATGGTCGCGCAAGACGTATTCCTGTTGATAGAGCCCAAAATCGTTGCGAACCACCGCGCCTTCGCTATGGGCGATACGCTGTAAAACGCGGTCTTTATATTCCACGCCATTCCCATAATCATAGGTATTCAGTACGCCCCCCGTATTGTTTTTCACGATTTTCCGCAACTTCGTTCCAAGCGCATCATACACAAATTCAATGGAACCACTTGCCGATGGAACCGTTGGATGGGTAATCCGAATGACCAAAGGCAAATTTAAATAATTGTATTCAATGGCACTAATATTTTTGTGGCGGTCATACGTTAAATTGCCATTCGCATCATACCGATAATCGGTATCCGAGCCTGTCGTACGGGTACTTTTATACTTAAAACCCTTATCCCATAAACTATAATCCGTCACTTGGGTCAATTGATTGCCAATCCCATACGTATAAGCCAAATTATCGATAAGTCCATACGTGCCTGCGGTATAGCCATTGCTCGTCCAAGACCCGCCATTCAACCCATTCCGTTGCAAGGTGGTAATATTACCGCGCAAATCATAGGTTAATTTTTCTTTAAACTTATTGTCTGCCGAAAACGTCGAATTGACGGTTCCATTGTCTGTAATATCAAAATAGGTTGCCTCCGTTAAGCGATTCAAATCATCATAGGTAAAACCATAGGATTGCTTCGCACGCCCTGCTACTTGCCAAGTCGTACTGGAAATATTGCCATTGTATTGGGCAGTTGCACGGGTTCTGCTATCAGGATTGCCATACGTGATGGCTTGACTGAACAAATCCGCATTATTATCCATCATCGGCGGTGCTAACAAGGCTTGACTTTCCGCCGTTTCGCTCTGCTGAAACCCTTGCGCCAAGGCATCTCCAATATATGGTGCAATGGCTAACCCACTAATCGTTCCCGTTCCGAAAGAACCTGGGGTTAAAATCTGTTGTCCACCACTACCACCACCATACAAACTGACGGAATTAATATGGGTCAACCAACCCCGTACATTGTATTGATAATCAATGGATTGGAGCGCGTTCATCGCCCCCCGATACCCAATATTTTTTTCAATCAATTGGTCTTTGGCATTATAGACCATGTTGGCAAGCGTAAAGGTTGGTTCACTCAAAGCCGCTCCGTTCAAGGTATAAAGGTATTTTTGGTTCGTCAATCGATTGCCGTTATCGTACCCAAAACGTTGTTGTGTACGCACTTGACTGACTTCTGCACCACCAAAAAGATACCGAGCGGTCGTTATCGGTTGCTGTGCGCCGTTTAAACTGGTCAAAGACCAATCCACACCGTCTTGGTCGCTGTCCCCAATTTTCCGCTTGGCAACTTGGTTGGACATCAAGTGCTGTTTACCCGTCCACATTGGGTTGCCTGTGTAATTGACCGTATTGCGCCGTTCTACATAAGACCATACAAAATCCGTCGCTGTCACCGCCCCTGTTGGTTTTAAAACCTTCGCCCCTTGATGTTTGACCCAAGATTTGTTGGGATAATACTCGATTTCCGTCAATTTATCCGTGATTTGCGCATCGGTCAAGGTGAAATCCACCCCCAAAGTCGGACTCACGAAGGCAAAACCCGTTTTCAAAACGCGCCCTAATTCATCATACAAGGTTGCCAAATATTTATTCGCAATGGACATATTGCCGTCTTGCGTCAAAACCAATAAATTTCGAGCATCATAATAAAACTTCTGAATGGCACTCCCTGGTATCTTCTTCGTCATTAAACGCCCTTTCGTATCATAACTGTATTGGAAGGTTAAGGCACTGCTGACTGCAATATTCCCACTCGCATCCAGAGAGCCAGGAGGCAATACCGCAATCAATTGTCCATAAACGTCATACACATTATACGTATCTACATTTTCACCATTTAAAAATTTGCGCGTCAAAATAACACGCCCTAATTTGTCATTGAAAGCAACCGTTTGTTTTCCATTTTCATCGGTAATCGTGGTTTTGTACAAGGTATTTGCCGCATAAAATCCGTTATTGAAAACCGATGAGCCGTCATTGCCTCCAAAAAGACGCACTTCATTGGCTATATTCGTCCCATAACTCGTGAGGATTGTTGTATTATCCGCATTCGTATGTCGAATCGGGCGGCTCAATGGAGACGATTCATACGCAATTTGGTCTGCAGGCATCCCATTCACCGCATTTTGATAGCCCAGATAACCACTTTCAAACGGTTGATACACCTTATCTTGCCGTCCCAAAGCATCATACGTCACCACATTTTTCAGATGTAAATTGTCAGGCGTATAATATTGCTTCATTGACCCAATCGGGCGACCTAAACCATCTGAATAAGAATCCGTGATTAAAGGATTCGTTACATTTGCAAAAGTCGTTTTAGTGCGCACGAAGTTGAATGAATTACTGGCATTTTTGTATTGATAATTGTATTCCATGGTTGCTTGAACGTCTATGCCATTGTCTTGCATGCGGTTTTCAGTCTTTTTTAACCGTTGAAGCCCATCATAATAAAATTTGGTTTTTAAACCATTTTCATCTGTAATACATTCCAAAAGTTGACTATTGTTGTTGATATATTGGAAATTAGAAACCAAGGTACCAAATTTCTTTTGAGTCAAAACCCCTTTGTTCCAAGTATATTCTATATCCGTCAACGCACCTGTGGATCGAAATGTTTTGAGTGCTCCATTGGGCCAATATCCTATAATTTCACCCGTTTGTTGCCAATTCGGAGTCGCATTCCGATTCCAAAAAAACGATTTCCAAGGCATCGGCTTCTGAATTGTTGGCGCAATCGTGGTGCTCAATTCTGTTTTAGAGCCTTCGACAATCGTACCATTCACTTTACGATAGATTTCAATTGGTGTGATTAAATTAAAGCTTATCATTGCATCATACACGGGTTGACCGCGAAAATCATGCGGATACTTGTATTGCAATTGACTGACCTTATTATCACTATTCGTAGTGGTGGTTGTAGTAGGCGAACTGATTCCGTTCAGTCCATATTCATTTTCGGTAATAACGGTTACACCATCTTTTAAAGCGGTTGCTTTTCTCAATCGAACAAAAGTGGGTTGCAATAATGAATAACCCAAGAATCTATGAAGCACGACGGAACCAGCACCCTGTTTGACCATTCTTATGGGATTGCCCACTGATAAAGGATAGGTTACGTCCATTTCATTCAACGTACTACTAACTTGTTGATTCGCGGTATTGAATTGCGTACTGGATTTTAACATTCCTGTTTTGACTGTCGGTGGAGCAGGAAGTAGCGGATACGTTCTGTAAACAATTGCATCCATTCCATCTGGTTGCTCGATAAAAAATTCCGAAACCGTTTGACCGCCACCATTTTTAGACTCGGTTACTTTACTATAATAGACATGATAACCATTAAAATCACTCAAGGGTACAATCGTCATACTTGATATGGTTCTCAAATAGAGGCGTGCCAAAAGCAGGTTTGGATTGGATGAGTTATAGGCATATTCCGAAACATCAATCGTAGATAAATATTGAGGTTGGAGCATTAAGACTCCATTTGAGACTCCATTTGTATTATAATCGTAGGTTGTTGTCAGGTTGGTAGTTGAAACGCCATCATTTGAAACAATCTCTTTAACACGTAAACCTCCTACAGGACGATTTCTAAACATATAGTCATATTTAGAGACTTCCGCAGAGACAAACGCACTTCGATATTCTAATTCAAATGTATAAGTGCCGCCAGGTAGCGTTCAATAAACCAACTCATCTAATGAGAAATCAAAACACTTTGTACCGATACGCAAAATATAGGTATAAACCAAAGATTATCAACCAGATAAACTTGCCAAAATTACCATATAAAGGATTGAATAAACAAAATCAGTCTTGTAGGCAGCCGTTTGAAATTCTAAGAAAACGTATAAAGCCGCTTGCGCAATGGGCAATATAAAATGTTTTAAATCATTGCGATGTAATTCAAATTGCGGATAGAGACGGCTTTTAACATAGAAAAATAACAAGGGCGCAAAGGCAAAGGTGTAATTAATCGGCAAGCAATAAAGGCGCAAATGCCGCCCTGATAGGCCCCAATAACTCCATAATTGCTGCGTCCCTGTCAGGGCAAACGTGACCAATAACGCAGCAAATAGATAATTAGAACTCGGTGCCGCAGGCGTTTTCCGCTATTTGAACAAAAACTTATTGCTTCAACCACTTTTTAACAAACTGTGTTTGATTGGTTTTTAACGTAATCCAATACAAACCTGCTTGCAAATCCGCCGAATCGGGCATTTTCAGTTCATAAAAACCTTTGGACAATTCCCCAAGTGGCATTGTCTTCAAGATTTGTCCTTGCAAATTGCTGATTTCAAGGCTATTTTGTTCTGAATCTGCGTCCAATTCAAATGAAACTTGTAACGACTCACTTGGATTAGGGGCGATTTCAAAACTTTTTGTAGTCACTTGATTCATAGGCATCACTCCAGAGCAGGGCAATTGAAACGTCTGTTCTGCACTAAATGCGCTGGATTGGTTGCCCACACACAGCGATTTGACTTTGAAAACATAGGTCGCACAAGGTTCTAAATAAAAGGCTTTGAATATATTTGCCACTTTCGTCGAGGTGAACCAATACGTACTCGACGTTTTTTTGTAATAAATGCTGTATTGGGGCGCGGTTGCTGTCCAATGGAATTGCGCTCGGTCTATGGACAAACTATCCACATATAAATGCTGAGGAATGGCACAAATCGCTGTTGTATCGATTGGGGTAGGCGATACGCAACCAAAGTTAGCGGCAATCGCGGCGGTCGGTTCATCCACAGGCAAGTTTAAAATCAATTCATTCAATACGGCTCCTAATTGATACCGAAAAGAAATGCTTTGTCCATTATTAATCGAATTGAATTTCGCACGAACTTGATTTTTAAGCGCACTGATTTTGACTTCCGGATATAAATATTTAATACTATGTATGTAAGATTGCACATCAGACCAGCTGACTTGCGCATCGTAATAATTATCAAAATGATTTTGGGTCGGATTCAACACGTCCAAAGCAGTAGGTTGATTGTTTAAAACCCAAACCGCATCTGAAACTTTTTGTTGATGAGTCATCAACGCAGCATCAGCAGCAAAATAGGTGGATAAATTGCGGGAACGCAAGGCATTTTGCCTATCCGTTTTAAAAATGCGTTCAAAAACGGGCATCCATGCCCCACCTGTATGCGCTGCCGAGAGGAGCCGAATCAAGGCATGTGGGTCTGCCGCCGTCCGAAAAAAGGTTTCCACTTGCCATCCTTTCGCTACTTCCCATAAACGCAAGGTTAATAAATCATTATACGTATTTGCCAAAGCTGCAGTTGGAAAATGATCATTTGCAATCAAAGCAGGATGTTGACCTGCGGGAAAACGAAGCGGATACACTTGGGATAGTTGCGCATAAGCGGTCGAACTGCCGATTTGGAAACAACCATTGGTTTGAGTACTTGCATCAAAAGTCAATGGAAAAGATTGATTTCCAATCGTTTGAATCTCACCATCACAACCACAACGAGAACTAAACAAGGCAGTTGCCCATAAAAAATTAGCATCTAAACCTGCTATCTTAGTAGTATTTTTAAACAAATGCGCCGCATGTATCATCGAAATCGCCCATTTCAACCGATTTTGTGGGATGTATGCATCCGTCGATTGTCCATTAATCGGAGCCAATTGCCCTTGTCCGAGTTTTAATTCACCCAAAGGTTGGTAAGCCGTTCCAAAATAATAGGTTTTAGGTTTAGAACATTGAGTCGTATCGGTTTCAGGATTGACACAACCTGTGGTTACGAAACTTTGTGCCGTTGAAAAAGGACTATTGCCTGTTGCGCAAGTACTTTGAATAGATACTTCATAACGCGTGCAATCATTCAAATCACTCAATAGAATCGTCGGATTAGTAACCGTTTTCGTTGCCCAATTGCTCGCACCGACTGCCCGATACCGCACTTGATAAGCGGTTGCCCGCGTTTGCGCCATCCAATTTAAAGTTGCACTATTAGATGTACTGGTTTGGGAAAACGGAAGCGGTGCATCACATGTAGGGCATTCTGCTGTAAAAAAAGGCGTTTCTGCACTATACGCACTTTCCAAACCATTGCAAACAGAGGCTAATCGGAAACGATAATTGGTACAATTTAAAATATTAGACAATACATAAGTATTTGTATTTAAATTAATAGTATTCCAATCACTTGCATTATCCAATTGCCATTGTAATTTATATTGAGCCGATGTCAAGGGATTCCATGTCAAGGTCAACGCATTCAAATTACGCACGATTTGCAAACCAGAAGGCGCACTGCATGCTGTGGTACAACCAGTCGTTTTAAAAGGCATTACTTCCGAATAAGCACTCCATCGGTTTTCAGCACACAAAGCGCGTACCCGATATTCATATTCCGTACAACTATCTAAATTATTGATATTCAATCGATTGATAGGCGAATTAGCACTTATCCAAGTTGCTGTATTGCGTTTTTTATACTCAAAAGCATAAGTATTTGCACCAATGACCGAATCGCAACGCAAGCGCGCTTCTTGAAGAGACGGGGTAGGTGCTAAAACGATCGGCGCAGGACAAGGCGCAAGCGTAACACGCCCACAAAAAACCGAATTGACGGTATCTGCCAAAGGCGTTCTCCAAATGACCCCAGAATTAGGGGCGGTTTCCAAATAATCGCCCGTCATTTCCCAAAAAAAAGCTCCGCGCAACCCTTTATCCACAAAATATTGTGCTTTTTTCGCAATCGAACTTTCATCATCAAAAGTCACATACGTATTTAAACCATTTTTCCCTATCAAGTAAGGTGTATTCGTTGCAACATCCCAGTTAGAAGTGAACAAATTAATTTTACTTAATATTTGATAATAACTTGGATTACCATTATCAATCGGAAACGTTTGCGTATCAGCACCCAAATAGGGAATATAAGGTGCAGGCGTACCTTGCGTTTTCACGGCTTGCCCATAAAAAGCCAAGCCACCCAAAATCTTACTCGCAGGCACTCCATACGTGTCGGTCAAGGTGCGCAAAGCGGCATCCACACTCAACGCATTATTAAAAGTTTGATTGGGCAAATATAAAGGCGCATTAAAACGAGTTAATGGGTCATAATCTCCAAAAAAATCATATGCCATCAAATGAAACCGATCTATAATTGGCGTAACACGTTGCCAATCAATGTTTTCGATATGCTGCGGGCCCGCGCCAACGGCTGCGGATAACGTATAAGTTTTGCCTGTTTGCTGTCCTAATGCCGTTAATTCATTGCGTATTGCCTGACAAAGCAAGGTAAAGTTTTGTTTGTCAACGGGTCGCCCATTGCGCACAGTATCGCCAGGATGTTCCCAATCCACATCAATCCCATCCACTCCATATTGTACCATCAAATTGCGGCAAGCGGTAGCAAGGGTTGTCCGCTTGGTTACATCTGCTGCAATTGTCGAAAAAAACTCAGAATGTTGCTCGCCACCAATCGAAAGAACCACTTTTACCCCATTTCGATGCGCCAAATCCACTAA
>JBDLWG010000275.1:0-7244 GCA_039804385.1 Bacteroidota bacterium | reverse complement strand
TTGTCTTTCAATGTTTTGTGAAAGACATTTTAGGGTTAGATGTGCAAGTGGGCAAAATTGAAACGGAAAAACGGTTTAATCCGAAAATTGGAAATATTGATTTTGAATTGGATATTTACGCTGAGAGCGTTGACAAACGCATTTGCATTGAACTCCAAAAAGTGCAATATGATTATACGTTTGACCGCTTTTTACACTATTTTGTCATGCTCATTGCGGGTCAACAGCAATCCGCCAAAGAATATACCATTAACCAAACGGTCTATCAGATTTTGGTGATGACCCTGCCATACACGCTCAAAGACCTCACAGGGCGAATTATCACGGATGAAATGTTGATTACCAATTTTACGACTCGAAATGCGTCGAAAGTCGAACGCCTCTTGTATCGCCATTCGTTTGTAACGTTAAATCCGAATCATCGGGATCCGAGTGCGCCTAAGCCCGTCAAGGATTGGATGGATTTCATCTATGAATCCATCCACAATCCGAATAATCCATCCATCAATCTCCAAAATGCGGGGATTAAACGAGCTGCGGAACTCATTGAAGTCAACAAATTCACCCCGAAACAATTAGCGGCTAAAAAAAGCATCGAACAAGCACGAATGGCAAAAATTGTCGGAGAGGAAGCTGCAATCTGGCGCGATCGAGTGAAGAGTGTCAAGGAACTTTATGCCAATGGCGTTTCGGTAGCCGTCATTGCTGCCAGTTTCAAACAGTCTATGGAGGAAACGCAAAATATGATTGATTTCACGGCTGAGAATGATCGAAAACCTTTTTTCTAAAAGGTTGATTTTTAAGGACTTAAAACAATAGGTCATCGTTTGGATTAACGATGACCTATTGTTGTTTCGGAAATTTTTGAAATAGGATACTGATGATTTCAAGGATTGGAAGGATTTTTTTGAGTGATCATTTGCGCTATTCAATCGAAAACATCCTTCCAATCCTTAAAATCAGCAGCATCCTATTTCGAAAATTTTCCAAAGCGGAAACTGCGGGTCGGCAAGGTTCGATTCCTAACGGAATGACAAGGCGAAGTTACAAATACCGATTCAAACTCTCTTGTAAAATCTGTTGAATTTGTTGCCGAAATTCGATTGGTTCTAAAACTTCTACATTTTTGCCATAATTCAAAATTAAATTTTGCCATTCATAATTCCAACGCAATTGAAGTTCGAAAATGGAATAATCTTCGGTTTCCTCCATGCACTTTTGAGAATGGTGTAACGGGCGATGTTCCCAATATCCAACCATCGGTTTATAAACTTTGACCCGATACGTTTGAACCGCCTTTTCTAAAAGTTTCGTTGCCCCAATCACCTCTTCATAATACGTTTTAAAATCCACGTCATTCGGTCGGAATAAAATCCCCGAAGCGGCTTGAACATCCTTGATACGGTCTATCGCATAAGTACCCATTTGATTTGCCTCATGATGCCAGCCGACAAGATACCAATATTGTTGTGCGCGTTTGACGACGTAAGGATGCAGGTGAAAAAGCGTATGATTGCGTTTGTTATCCGATTCGTCCCCAGAAAAGGGGCGATAACGCACTTGAATCGGCGTTTTCGTTTCAATGTGTTTGGTCAAAATGCCAATCCAATGCGTCCCTACAATCGGCGGACTATGATCCAACAAAATCGAAGGTTGCGTTTCTTTCGCTTTCAAGGGCGATTTACTTTCAATCGTGGCGATGATTTCGGTCAAATCTCCGATTTGCGGCAATCCATCCAATTGTTTTAAAACGTTCAACACTTTTTTTAATTTTTGAACATCTTTTTCGTCTAATGGATTTTTATTCAGCCAAAATTTCGACTTATAATAATAAATCGTTTTGCCAAAAGGCGATTTATCATGCTGCCTTTCTAACGGTGCTTGATATTCATCCGATTCTAATAGGTTGATGTAATCGTAAAAAGAACGATTTAATTTGCGTCCAAACTTATCATAAAACAAATCAGATAGTTCGTCTTGTGTATATTTCCCACCTGCTGAAAATAAATCACTTATAAATTTCAATTTTTTGAATGAGAGGCTCATATTTTGTTAATTTTTTGGGCAAAGTTAAATATTTCTTTTTGAAAATGCAGTTTTTTTGCAATATTAAACCTTTATTTTGCATCAAGATTTGTTTGAATCATACGTATTTTTTATATTTGTGAAATTTTACAATTGTACCCAATATGTCCCAATTTGCCCATTATTCCACTCAACTTAAAAATAGTTTGGAGGTGGCGCGTCCGTTCAAAACGGACAAAACCATCCGTATCCAACAATACGACGGCTTCATCAAAGGAGACGTATCTGGTATTCAAGATTTTATCTTTTCGGTTCGTTCCGAAGGCGCGTCTAAATCGTTGAAATCCCGTTCGCATTTTGTAGGCGTGTTGACCGACATTTGCGTTGCCATGATTGAGCAAAATCTTGGTAAAGCCAATTTTGAATTGGTCTATAACGGCGGTGGTAATTTTTATGGCTTTATCAAAGGCTATAAACCCGATTGGGAAAAGTGGATTCAACAAAAAATAGATGCCGCGTTAGTCCATGAAAGTATCTACATCTCGTTGACGGCGATTCCAATACCCAAAAACACCAGCGATTTTGGGGCGATTTGGCAACAAGCGGAAGCAAAATCGGGGCAAACCAAACAAGCTAAATTAAAAACGTTGTCTTTCGAGCGCGTTTTCAACCCGTTTGAAAAAACGCCGCTTTTCAATAGCAAGCATTGGAGCGATTTTACGCAACGCTTGACGCATTCTAATAGTTTTGTTATCAATCCGTTATCCACCGAGCAATCCACCAAAATTGAAAGTAGTTATTTTCATATTTTGGGATACGAATATCGCTTGGATGTTCCTTCCAACAACACTTTTACTGGTCAAATTACCAATAAATTGCCCTTAATGGGGCGAAAAGAGGTCAAAACCTTTGAAGAATTGGCGGATGAAGCCCATACTCGAACTGGTAGTAAAAAATTGGCGGTGCTTAAAGTGGATGTAGATGATTTGGGCAAAACGTTTCAAGGCATCCAAGATGTGAATCGCGGTAAAGCGGTTTCTGAAAGTTTGAGTCAATTTTTTAACCAACATTTTTACGAATTGTGGTCAAAACATCATTTTTCAGATGGTTTGGGTGGTAAACATTTCTTTTCGGATAATATTTATCCTGTTTTTGCGGGCGGGGACGATTGTTTTTTGATTGGGGCATGGGATAGCGTTTTTGAATTTGCGCACTTATTACAACAGCAATTCAAATCCTTTACGAATGGGAAAATTACACTTTCGGGCGGTTTATTGGTGATTGACCCTCATTTTCCAGTCGTCCGATTTGCGGAAATGGCAGAATCTGCCCTTAAAAATGCCAAATCTAATGAACGCAATACAAAAGGCGATTATGTGAAAAGTAAAATTTCGGTCTTTGGTGAAGTCTTGACTTGGGAAGAATACCAATCGGCGAAAAAAATTGCTTGGCAACTTTATGTGCTTATCAAGGTGAAAGGCGAGTCGCGGGCGATTTTGGATAGAATCAAACGCAGTAAAGTTGGCTTTGACCGTTTGCAAAAAATAGTGTTGGAAAAAGGCATTATCCGTGCGCAATCCGTTTGGCGATTGAAATATTTTTTGCGCAACTCGAAGGAAACGAATCAAGCGGAATTGGCAGCCTTGACGGATGAATATGCCAAATTGTTATTGGATGTTTTTTTAAAAGGGAATGAGAAAAATCCGAATTTATTTCCTGTGGCAGCGCGTTGGGCGGAATTTTTAACGAAAAGTTCCTAACGGAATGACAAAAACGGTTTGAATTAGGATGTTTAGGATTTTCATGGATTTATAGGATTGCGAGCCTTGTAAATTCTATAAATCTATGAAAATCAATCCTTTGAATCCTGAAAATCCTAAGCATCCTAACTCAAATATTTTCCAAAAATTAAAATATTAAACCATGATAGAAAATAGAATTAAGGATATTTTAGCAATGGGACAGTTAGATGACCTCTCATCGCTCTTAGATGACCTGCAAAATTACATCAAACAAGAAGGTAAAAAAGTCAATAGTTCGCAATTGCGGAATATTTTCTCAAAAGTTTTGCAGGCGGAGAAAAAAATTGATATTCAATTGATTCGCCCCAAATTGATGTACGTCGCGGCGCGACAAACCTCGAAGGAAGCCAAAAAAGTCATCGAATTTCTGGAAAAAGTGGCTTCCAAAGTCGAAAATGATGCGCAGGTGAAAAATTTCCAAACGTTTATGGAAGCCTTCGTAGCTTATCACAAATATTTCAATCCAAAAGGGTAAATTATGAAACTCATTTCAAAAATATTCATCTCAGGCAGCATTGTTGCCGAAACTGGTCTTCATATTGGCGGGTCGAAGTCGTCTTTAGACATTGGCGGCATTGATTTGAACGTCATCAAAACGGCGGATAAAATTCCGTTTATCCCCGGTTCTTCGTTGAAAGGCAAATTGCGTTCGATGTTAGCGCGGTTGGAAGGCTCGGAGAGTGTTAAATCGGATAACGAGTATATCAAAACCATCTTTGGCGATTCGGGCGAAAACGATAAAAAAGGGGCTGTAACGCGTCTTTTAGTACGCGATGCCTTGATGAAAGACCCTGCGGATTTCAAAAAACGCTTTAAAGACCTCGAATTTGATTACACCGAAACCAAATGGGAAAATACGATTGACCGCAAAACGGGTACAGCGCAACATCCGCGTCAATTGGAACGCGTGCCATCGGGTGCGATTTTTCAATTTGAATTGGTCTATGACGAGTACGATGACGACAAAACCCAAGAACATTTAACCTGTTTGCGGACAGCGATGCGTTTATTGGAAGGCGATTACATTGGCGGCAGTGGTTCACGCGGGTACGGTAAAATTCGTTTTGAAAAGGTGCAATGCACGATTAAAAACGTGAATGCGTTCAAAACGACGAATCAACCCCAAACTTATGAATCTTTTAAATTTTAATAGATGAAAAAAGCTGTTATCTTAAAGTGTCTGCCGCAAAGTCGTTTTCATTTTGGGCGTGTCGGGTTGGATGTGAATACGTCTTTGAATGATTCGAGTATTATCCCGCATTCGGATACGCTTTTTTCGGCAATGATTCATGTGGGGGCGCGGCTCTTGGAACACGATGCCGAAGTGGATGCCTTCGTGGATTTGTTTCGAGGCGAAAACGCAGCCCCGAAGGTTAAAATTTCTTCTGGTTGCTACTGTTTGGAAAATGCAAACGGTGCTTTTTTGTATTTTTTGCCCAAACCGTTGCATTTGAATTTGATAAAAACGGAGCATCCGAAAGATTTAAAAAAAATACAATTTATTTCAAAAGAAGTTTGGGAATTAGGGTTGAATCCGAATGATTGGAAAACAAAATGTAAAATCATTGATAAACGTTTTGTGGTGACGGAAGGCGAATATGACCATTTTCAATTGTCGGAACAAGCCGTTTTTTTCAAAGAAATCGCATTGCCCAAAGTCACGGTTCACAAGGAGGATAAAAAAGATTCCTTTTTCTACCAAACGACGATTCAAATCATGCCTTTGAATGAAAATGTGAAAGTGCATTATTACTTTTTGTTGGAAACGCAAGGTTTGTCGGATTCGGAGACCAACCTTTTAAATCAAATACTCGACATCTTGCCTTACGAAGGCATTGGCGGTGAACGAACTACAGGTTGTGGTTTGTTTGAGAGCGTTGTTTATGAAGATTTTGATTTAAAAGTGCCCCATGCGAATCGTTTTGTGACGATTTCGCTGACGAATCCGCAAAGTGATGCCGAATTTAAAGCGTTTGAAAATTATCAAATCGTGACACGCGGCGGGCGACAATTGGGACAAAGTAATCAACAGTTTTTAAAAAAAGTGAATATGATAGCTGAAGGCGCGTTAGTCAATCAAGCCGTGCAAGGCAGATTGGTTTCTATCGCTCCGAAAACGATTCAAAAACCCTATTTGCGTAACGGTATTTGTATGACCTTACCTTTTACAACTCATGGAAATCTTAAATAGACAACATTATATTCGGTTGACGACCGAATCGCCATTGAGTATTTTGGCGGATTCGGGACGCTGGTTATCGCCGTATGCCGATTTCATTGTTTCGGACAAAGGCGACAAATTGTATTACGTTGATAATCAATTAGTTGAAAAGGCTTTGGAAACCAAACCGCATTTCATTGAGGATTATGTTAACGGCGTACGCAATGGCATGAATGGTTTAGATGTGAATCGTTCTAATTTCGATTTGAAAGATTTTCTAACAAAACGTTTAGGTTTATCGCTCAATGAGGCGAATTATAAAGTCGTCAAGGCAAGAGGCGTATGGTTAGGTAAGGACAAAAAACCCAAAAAAAATAATTTACAAACCATTTCCAAAGACGGAGAACGGTTGTATTTGCCCGGTAGTTCCTTAAAAGGGGCGATGCGAACGGCTCTTTTGTATGATTGGCTATGTTATAATGAGGAGGGCAAAAAGAAATTAGAAGAAACGATTGCTATTTTAAGAAAGATTGCTGTTTCTGAGGATGGTGTGAGATATAACGAATTGTTAGAATTAAAGCGAAGTGCAGAAAAAAGGGAAGAAAGATTATCCGACCGAGAGCATTACGAATTTAAGGATGTTCAAGATAGGTTACGTAAAGCAGTCGATGATAAAGGCATTTTTGATGAAGAACAACTCTTTGGAAAGTTAAATCCGCGTGAGGGCGATGTTAAAAGACCGCCTTATGCGCAACATTTGATTTTTCGAGATAGTCGTCCTGTCGCTGAAAAGTTTTTAGAAGCCACTTTTGCGGTTCGGATTCGCCGGATTCCGTCTAAATCGGAGTTTGGAAACAACGAAATCCCGACACCGCGTGAGGCTATTGCAAGGGGAGCGAAAATCGAAACAAGTTTTGCTGTTCGATTGGGACAAATTCCAGAAAATCATTATTTGAATTATTGGAATCATTCGACGGATAAAATTTTGAAAGAAGTGAGTGATTTTTCAAAACAATTTGTTTGTTACGAAATCGAAAAATTAGAACAAGGACTCAAGAAAGAGCATAGTAAGAAAATTGAACGATTGCTTGATTTTTATACAGGACTCTATGAACGTATGCTCAATGGAGAGTTATTTATCCGAATGGGTATGGGCAAAACTTTTTATGATAACTCATTGGTTTTGAGCCTTTTGATGCATCCTGATAAAACAGTTCGGGATGAATCAGCAAAGCATCTACGCATGGTTTTCTCGG
>JBDLWG010000274.1:0-3184 GCA_039804385.1 Bacteroidota bacterium | reverse complement strand
GGTGCCCAAAATCCACCTGGCGGTATTATTCGGATGGAAGCGGATGGAAAAACGCCTAACGGTGTTTTGGAAGAATTAGCTTTTTTTAACATCTTGCCCATCTTGTATCCTAAATTTGATGAACCAGAAACGAATGACCTTTTTAAGTTAAGCACGGAAAAGTATATTGAGAATGGTTTCACCACCATACAAGATGGCAGAACCAGCCCAACCAATTTGAAATCACTCCTTCGATTTGATGCAGCAGGATTCTTAAAGGTGGATGTCGTTTCTTATCCAGACTTGATACTGTTTGATAGTCTGCCTTTGGGTCTGGATTTGACGAAACTGGTTTCGCGTACCTATGAATCCAAGCACCGTTTTCGGGCAGGTGGCGTGAAACTCACATTGGATGGCTCGCCTCAAGGCAGAACGGCTTGGTTTTCAAAACCATATTTGCCTATGGGTAAAACGAACAAAAGCACTTATACGTATAATGGCTATGCTGCTTTTAAAGAAGATTCGATTTTGAAAAGGCATTTGAAAACGGTTTTCGCAAACAAGTGGCAATTATTGGTTCACTGCAATGGAGATTCGGCAGTAGCACAATTGTTACCCTTCTTGAAACCTTATACGAAAAACATAGACCATCGAACGACGATTATTCATGGTCAATTCATCACGAAGGCACAAGTGGAGGAGTCTTCTACTCAAAATGTTTTAATTTCAGCGTTTCCATTGCACTCTTTCAATTGGGGAGATTTTCATATTGAATCCTTAGGGCTTGAGCGTGCTAAAAATCTGTCTCCAACAGGTTGGCTCGTTGACAAAAAAATGAAATTTAGTATTCATTCCGATGCGCCTGTGATATTTCCTGCTTCCATGCCTTTGCTTTCGACGGCAATCTTACGCAAAACGCGCAAGGGTATCGTACTTGGCGATAGTCATAGGCTGAAGCCTTATGTGGCGTTGCAAGCAATGACTATCTGGCCCGCCTATCAACATTTTGAAGAAAAGACAAAAGGCAGTATCGCTGTGGGTAAATTAGCCGATTTTGTCATTTTAGACAGAAATCCAATCGAAGAACCCGCTGATAGTATTAAAGCAATTAAAGTGTTGCGAACCATTAAAGAGGGCGTTGCGATTTACGATAAACCGAATAAAAAATCGAAGTGATGTGTGGGCAAATACAGCGCGTTCATAACAGGCTGCTGCTTCTAACAATTTGATTATCAATGATTTGAGCCATTTTTTCGAAATAGGATGCTGATGATTTCAAGGATTGGAAGGATGTTTCCAGTTGAATAACGCAAAGTATCACTCCCAAACTCCTTGCAATCCTTAAAATCATAAGCATCTTATTTCGAACCTTTTCCAAATTAGAAGGATGTTTTCAGTTGAATAACGCCACACAGAACGCCCAAAATCCTTGCAATCCTTAAAAATCATAAGCATCTTATTTCGAACCTTTTCCAAAGCGGAAACAGATTTAAATCCCCGCTAATGGTTTCGTTTTGGGCGATTTTACTTCAAAACTGAATACCAATCGTTTATTATCCTTCGCTTTGAGGTTGAAATCCCACAATAATTTGCCTGTTTCGGGATTGAATTTCGCGCCGCTATCTTCCAAATATTCAATTTTAATTTCAGCTTCTTTGGTCACAGGCATTTGGTCTTCCACCACCATTCGGATAGGAATCGACTTGCTATTCCGAACATTGATTTCATACACCCGCGTTAATAAATGATTGTCAGAGAAGGATTTATCCTTGCATTTATCTTTTACTTTGTTGCGCGTCACGACAATACTTTTGTCGCGACCCAAATTCAATTGCAAGGTATCATTCGTATTGTGCGGGTTGATATAGCTTTCGCCAATATACGAATTATCAAAATAAACCCGCGCTGTCCCTGCGATTAAATTCATATCTTCCCAATCCGTCACCCGCGCCATCAAAAAAACATCTAAATCCAACTTCGGAACGACGGAATACGAGTATTGCGCAGGCATGGTTTTACTTTGAATCACCACATTATGCGGTTTATTATCCGATTCAATCGTGTATTTCAACTTGATTTCATACTCAATCCGCATCATATTTTGACTTACTTTCGTAAAATCTTCTACGCCATCTCCATCATCAACCTTTCCAATCAATGTTTTGGGTGCGTCCTTGCTAATTGTCACCTCACCCACACTCATTCCAGCATTGGAATTTTGTACAACTTGTTGATTTCCATACACACCATAACCCATACTCATCTTATTGCGCTCTGCGTAATCCCTGCCAGGTGTTGGGACATAATAACCCACAAATTGGGGTGACAAAGCAGGTTTAACATTTTCCTGACTCGGATTGCCCGTCGAAAGCGTCAATAAAACGTCTTTCCAATCCAAACCCGTATTTTGATAAACGGTTGCACGATGTTTCAAATCAATCGTTTGCGTTTCTTTGGACGCTTTCAAATCATAAGAGGCTGTCCAACCCGCACCCGCCACAAAATAACTCAAACTGATTTCCGCCATCATCGCCCGTTCCGCCATGACCGTCACGATGACTTGCGACACGGGTTTCGTCGGATTCGTATTGACAGGAATGCCGATACCCGCTATCAAAGTATTTAAATTCATAATCCGCACATTGAATTTATTGCGCAAACGCGCCTCTTGCGCCGTTTCTTTTTCCAATTTCAAGTTTTCTGCATCCAGATTCATCAAGCGTTTCCGCAAAAAATCAATGCTTTGCGTGAATAAAAACAAAGAATCTTTTTGAAAATCGCCGCGCATCATTCGATTATTCGTGACGATGGAACGTTCATTTTGCAAAGTAGCGTTGCGATTTTGGATATTTTTGCGCACAAATACCAATTCTTCCAACGAATCTTGGATATTTTGGAGTTCTCCCTGCCACGCAATCACTCTCGGGTCATCGGGTTTGACATCCGTTTTCACGACTTCCGCGTATTTCAGCCGATACTGAACGTCCATGATAATCAAATCATTTTTGCCCGCCGCTTGCAATGAATTGGCTTGCAATTGCGCCGACACATTTTCAAAAACGATATTCGTCATGCCCGCATTGACCGCGATAGACTCATTGGAAGTCAATAACGCGCCTTGTTGGAAAATCGTCGCTTTTTGAACCGTCGATTTAACCGTTTTTTCGGGTTGCGTTTGCGCAGTGGCATGGTTCAAAATGCCTAT
>JBDLWG010000273.1:0-2559 GCA_039804385.1 Bacteroidota bacterium | reverse complement strand
AACTTTAAACGCAAAATGTGCGTCAAGTTTGAAACTTGACGCACGTTAATTCGCTGACTTTCAATAGTTTACATTTTGGAAAATTTTTGAAATAGGATGCTTATGATTTTAAGGATTGGAAAGATATTTTAAAAACATCCTTCCAATCCTTCAAATCATAAGCATCCTATTTCAAAAATTATTTCAAAAATTATTTCAATTCTAAAATCACGGCACTATTTTTATTCAATTCAATATTTTTTAAATCTATAACTTGTTCATTGACAACATTTTTGCCTTGTGTAAACAATTCAGTGCGTTCCGCGAAACGGCTTTCTTTATCCGCATGGATAACCACTTTTTTATCAGAAGTATTCATAACAATCATCACAGTCGATGCTGTATCATACCGAAAATAAACATAAACCCCCTTTTCAGGAATAAATTGCATTAATTTCCCATTCTGAACAGCCGTATTCGTTTTTCGCCAATTTGCCAATTTTTTGACGTAATTAAATGACTCATTTTGTAAAGCCGTTCTGCCTTTTTCTGTAAAAACAGTTGTGGTATCGCCCTGAAATCCGCCTGACATATCTTGACGTACTTTGCCATCAGGATTCGTGAAACCTTTAAATAACAATTCATCTCCATAATAAAATTGCGGAATCCCGCGACAAGTCATCAACCATGCCACACCACTTTTGAATTTATCGACATCTTCCCCAACAACCGAATAAATCCGCGCTAAATCATGATTTCCCAAAAAATTGACATTTCGATACGCATTTTCATACAAAAAATCATTGCTCAAGGTCTGATACATCCGCATAATGCCTTCCTGCCAACCTTGTTGCCGCGTCAAGGCTTCTGTAATCGCATAATAATTTTGAAAATCTGTTACGCCTGGAAGGTTTGAATTATAAGGTTTTCTTAAAAAATTATTTTGAGTCGTTTGGGCTTGATTCGCCGTTCCAGTGACCCAAGTTTCGGCAAAAATACCCAAAGTTGGATATTCTGCCTGCATCCTCCTCCCCCACTCTGCCATAAAATCGGGGTCATTATACAAATAAGTGTCCAATCGATACCCATCTAAACCCGATAATTCCACCCACCAAAGGTTGTTTTGAATCAAATAATTGGCTAAATGGGGATTTTTTTGATTCAAATCAGGCATATGATTATCAAACCAACCATTCAACATAAGATTTTGGTCTGCTTTGGACGCATACGGGTCAAAAATAGTTTGGTCTCTATAATTCGTGCGCGTCATCGTGTCGTATTGATGAATCCAATCTTTTTCGGGCAAATCCTTGATGAAATAATGGCGGTCTCCACAATGATTATGCACCAAATCCATGACAATCTTAATATCTTTTGCCCGCGCTTTATCCACCAATTCCATAAACTTAGCATTGCCCCCCAACCGCTTATCGGTTCGATAATGGTCTGTGAACGCGTAACCGTGATAGGATTCATAAGGTTCATCATTTTCATTAATCGGATTTAACCAAATGGCGGTCACACCCAATTCTTTCAAATAATCCAAATGATTGATGACCCCTTGCAAATCGCCGCCATGTCTGAAATACATTTTTTTTCGGTCAATGCCGCGCTGTTCCATATCATTAAACGAATTATTGGTCGTATCACCATATGAAAAACGGTCAGGCATTATCAAATACACAAAATCTGATGTGTTAATACCCCGAATCCGATTGCCTGTGGTGCCTTTGCGCGGCATCAACATATAAGGATATTTTTTCAAATTACCATTCGTTTTTTTCAATAGAATCGTCATTTCGCCTACTTTGGCAGCAGCCAAATTCAAATCCAAAAACAAGTAATTAGGATTTTCGGGACGATATATCTTATTGATTTTCACCCCGGGATAATTGATGATAACTTCTGATTGATGAATATCCGTATCATGAATAGTCAATTCAACCGAAGGTTCTTTCATCCCAATCCACCAATTCGGCGGGTCAATACGCGGCGTAATTGCAGCCGCCCCTGTCGCAGGAATCCTGCCCGCATAACGGCGAACAGCTCCAAACGGCACTCTTTGTTCGGGGTCGAAAGTATCTTTGGATGCCACAATGGGCTTTTGGAGTGGATTTTTCGCCAAATCGACCGTTTTTTTGGTCGTATCGCAACTTATCATTGCGTTTAAAAGGAAACAAATGGGGATAAAATGGTTTACCTTCATGCCAAATGATGTTTTTTAAAGCAAAAAGTTATAAAAAACGCAAAGGTAACGTATTTACACTAAAATTTTTCATCCTTCATGCTAATTCGCTCGCCTTTGCAGGAAAGGAAACCATTTTCAGAAATATATTCGCCATACGCCACCACCATTTGAATCCAACGATTGGTATGTTCTTGAAAAATCATTTTATCCTTATTGGTAATAGGTTTTCGATAACGGCTAAGGTTGCATTCCAATCCAAATGATATTCTTTTTGGAGTTGCCAAACCAAATTTTTTCTATCTTCTTGGCGGTCAGGCATATCCGTTTGTGGAATTTGGATGACCACATCCTTATCCGTCGAATCCGCAGAACCATAAAAAAAGTAGGGATAA
>JBDLWG010000272.1:0-7421 GCA_039804385.1 Bacteroidota bacterium | reverse complement strand
CAATTGATTCGTATCGAATGACCAATCAAGATTACTTTCTATAAATAACGGTTGGGGCTGCTTGCGCTCCTGCAAAAAGCACTATATCCGCAATCGTTACGCGCTTAGGCGTGTTCACTGCATACAAAATGGCATCAGCAACATCTTCAGGTTGTATGGCTTCAAAACCATCATACACTTTTTTGGCTCGTTCTGAATCGCCTTTGAAACGCACCAAAGAAAATTCGGTTTCGACGGCACCTGGCGCAATATTGGTGATTTTAATGCCATATTGTGTCAAATCATGGCGCATGCCTTCACTCAAAGCCTCCACAGCCGCTTTCGACGCGCAATAAACAGCCCCATTCGGATAAACCCATTTTCCTGCAACAGAGCTGATATTGATAATATGCCCCGTTTTTCGTTCCACCATAAAAGGCATTACGGCTCTCGACACATATAAAAGTCCTTGCACATTACCATCTATCATCGCATCCCAATCGTCCATATCACCGTCTTGAATCGCCGAAAGTCCATGCGCATTGCCCGCGCTATTGACTAAAATATCGATTTTTTTCCACGCATCAGGCAAATTTTGAATCGCATCCACCACTTCATGGCGATTGCGCACATCAAAATTCAAACAAATGGTTTTAACTTGACTCGAAAGGCTCTGTGCCAATTCGGTCAATCTATCTTCGCGGCGACCGCATAAAATTAAGTCGATACCGTTTTGGGCAAAAGTAATTGCCGTAGCGCGTCCGATGCCCGAAGTACTCCCTGTGATAAGGGCAATTCGATGAATTGTCATAAATTTATATTCGTTTAATCAATAATTTTTGGATTCTTTTTTTACGGGGCAAATGTATCAAAAATATTTAAATACACAAAAATTGCTTTTTTTGAATACGAATTTCATAAAAATAGCCCGCTATTTTGCCAAAAATGTATTTTGAAGCGATTGAAATTCAAAGGATTGTAATAATGTAGCGAATCGACATTTAGTTTAAAGTTGGAAGCAACTTTTCCTTAAATTTGGATGTTATTTTTCATTTAAATTGAATTGCCATGTCTGATTTGCTTCCAATGTTTCCCCTTAAATTAGTGGTTTTCCCTGGTGAATACCTCAATTTGCACGTTTTTGAACCCCGTTACAAACAATTAGTAATGGAATGCGAAACAAATGATAGTACATTTGGGATTCCTGCGTTTATCAATAATAAAATCGTCTCTTTTGGCACTGAAGTTCGGTTGCTCAAAATTGAAAAACGGTATGATAATGGGGAAATGGACATTCGTACTCAAGGCATTGGAATCTTTCAAATCATTGATTTTCATAATCATACCCATAATAAACTTTATGCAAGTGCCGAAGTAAAACGTTTGAATGAGTTGTCACAAGGCGATGAAGCAACTAATGTAACTATTTTAGACGATTTGAGAGAATTGTTTAAAACCATGCACTTGAATAAAAAACCACCTATTGATTCAAAACAATTTGTTTCTTTTGATGTAGCTCATTATGTCGGGTTTTCGTTGGAACAAGAGTATGAATTTTTATGTATTCCGACCGAACAAGCACGACAACTCTATTTGTCTGCCCATTTAAAACAAATCTTGCCTGTTGTCCGAGAAATGGAGCGTTTGCGCGAGCGAGCGTTATTAAATGGTTATTTTAAACATTTGAATCCACCTAAATTTTGACAGACACTGCGCCATTTGTGAAATAAACGTGCGTCAAGTTTCAAACTTGACGCACATTATGCTCGAATTTATTTACAAAACATTCCTGATTCAATACATTTATATCACGATATTCACCATTCGACCCGCTACGATAATCACTTTTTTAATCGTAATACCTTCCGTCCATTTTTTAACAACCTCCAAATCCCTAACAAGACTTTCCATCTCTTTGGGCTGCATGGTGGTTGGAAAATGGGCTTCCCCGCGTTTTTTACCATTGATGCTAATCGGATACATGATAACATCTTCTTTCAAATACGATTCGTCAAATGTAGGAAAGGTTGCATCACAAACGGTTGTTTGATGACCCAATTTTTCCCACAATTCTTCCATCGTGAACGGCGCAAAAGGTGCCAATAAAATGACTAACTCATTTAAAATGAGTTTATTATGACAATTTAGTTTTTTTAATTCGTTGACACAAACCATGAATTTACTCACACACGTATTAAACGAAAAACGTTCAATATCTTCTGTAATGCCTTTGATTGCCGTATGTAACACTTTCAAAGCTGCTTTGGTTGGCTCCACTTCATTGACCAAATATTTGCCTGTATTGAGGTCGTAAAACAAAGACCAAAATTTGCGCAAAAAGCTGGATACACCCGAAATACTGCGCACATCCCAAGGTTTTGATTGTTCAATCGGTCCCAAAAACATCTCATACATTCTAAAACAGTCCGCCCCAAATTCTGCAATCACATCATCTGGATTGATAACATTATATCGAGATTTTGAAATCTTGCCTACTTCCGAATGCGTCACTAATTTTACATCACTTACATCTCCTTTTGGAGTAAACTTGCCTAAATGATAGGTTCCATAAATGGTTTCAAAAATAGCATCGTTGTATTCGGGTCTCCACTTACGGAATTTATCAATGCCCGCGATATTTAAATGAGAATCGGCTGCACCATAATCTGTTACATAATCAATTAAAACATATAGTTTTATATATTCATTTAAATTAGCATTCGATGCCAACAATAATTTTGAACCATAAATATGATGATGCCCATTGGTCTTCTCCTTTTTCAAATAAATACTTTCAATCACGCCTTGAAGCATGCCTTGATTAATCAATTTTTGAAAAGGTTCGGTCGTCGGCACAAAATCTATATCGTGCAAAAACTTATGCCAAAAACGCGCATATAACAAATGACTTACGGCATGTTCCGTTCCGCCAACATATAAATCGACATTTTTCCAATATTTAATTGCCTCTTTATCAGCCAATGATTTATCATTATTCGCATCCATATAACGCAAATAATACCAACTCGAACCCGCTACCGCAGGCATTGTATCCGTTTCACGCGTGTAACCATTGGGCAAATTCACCCAATCCGTACATTTTGACAAAGGCGATTTTGCATCAGATGATGGTTTAAAATCATCTGTATTCGGCAGAACCACAGGCAATTCCGACGTTTTTACAGGATATGTAATGCCCTCTTTATCATAGATGAACGGAAACGGTTCTCCCCAATATCGCTGACGGCTAAAATTGGCATCTCGCAATTTGTAATTAATCCGCCGTTTACCAATTTTCAAGGCTTCAATCCGCGTAAACATGGTCTGAATCGCATTTGGCACTTCCATTCCATTTAAAAAATCGGAATTAATCATAATTCCAACTTTATCATGCAAAGACGCGCCCTGATATTTCGATTTATCGACAACATCAATGATGGGCAAATGAAATTTTTCCGCAAAGGCTTTATCTCTATCGTCATCGCTCGGCACTGCCATAATCGCACCCGTTCCGTAATCTTTCAACACATATTCACTAATCCAAATCGGAATTTTGGTTTTTGTAAACGGATTCACAGCGTATGCACCTGTAAACGCACCCGTTACTTTTTTATCCGCCATCCGTTCAACTTCTGATTTCGATTGGACATATTTCAAATAATCATCAATCTCGTCTTGATACTTGTTCGTGGTAATTTGCGCCACCAAAGGATGTTCGGGAGCCAAAACCATAAAAGTTGCCCCAAAAATCGTATCAGGACGGGTTGTAAACACCTCAATATTATCTTTTCGACGATGCAAATGGAAAAACAATTGCGCTCCTTCACTCTTGCCAATCCAATTGCGCTGCATGGTTTTGAGCGATTCCGTCCAATCAATCGTGTCCAAATCGTTCAAAAGCCGTTCCCCATACGCCGTTGTGCGCAAAGACCATTGCAACATCGACCGTTTTTCCACAGGATGCCCGCCGCGTTCTGACAAACCATCTTTAATCTCATCATTCGCCAAAACCGTCCCTAATGCCGCACACCAATTCACCGAAATCGGACGACGATAAATCAAGCGATAGTGCATCAAAACCGCTTCTTTTTCCGCGTGTGAATATTGTTTCCATGCTTCTGCTGTAAATTTCTTATCAAAACCACCTGCTGCATGGACATTTTGATTCCCAGAATGTTCAAACTTTTGCTCTAACTGCTTTATTGGCAAGGCTTTATTGGCATCACGGTCATAATAATGTTCAAACATTTGCACGATTGCCCATTGCGTCCAACGATAATACGCAGGGTCCGAAGTTTGGACTTCGCGTTCCCAATCATAGCAAAAACCAATATTTGCAAATTGTTCTTTATATCGTTTGATATTATTCGCTGTCGAAACCGCAGGGTGAATGCCCGTATCCAAAGCATATTGCTCGGCAGGCAACCCAAACGAATCAAAACCCATCGGATGGAGTACATTAAAGCCTTTTAATCGTTTATATCTTGAAAAAATATCAGATGCGATGTATCCAAGCGGGTGTCCAACATGCAAACCCGCGCCAGAAGGGTAGGGGAACATGTCTAAAACATAAAATTTGGGCTTATCAGACTGATTCGAAACTCGATACGTATGATGTTCAGCCCAATACCGCTTCCATTTTTGCTCAATTTCGTGAAAATTATACTCCATAAGATGTGGTATGCGTTAAAAAATGTGCAAAAGTAGGTTTTTTGCGCTTGTAAATCAATGTTTTAATAAATTTTTATTTTGTTCATAATAGACAATTGTTATACCAAAACGATACCACACCACAGGATTAGACAAATGTTTAAGTTATTTATAAAGGCGTGTTTCTATTTTCGCCATTCGTCCCAAATTTTTTTGTCCCATAACAAACAATAACGAACATAAGCCGATTTTGAATCATATAGTTTGAATGACAATAGAGCTGTTAAGTAAAAAAGCACTTTTTTATCGGATTCCGCCGCTAACCATGATTCAAATTGTGGATGAACACTCATTTTAATATCTTCTTTGAGCCGAGACAAGATAAATGCTTTATTCTTTTTGTTGGAATTGCGCTGAATCTGCTGAACGTGCTGTTCATGCGCTTTGTCTGTTTTAAAATCACGTAAAACTTGTTTTAATTCAGTAATATGTTCATCAATCGTTGCATAAACAGGGTTTTCAGCTAATGCTAATTGAATAAAAGGGCGTTCCGTTTCATCGTAATTCGCCAAAAATGCCTCATATTCAAAATTTTGCTCTTCATTTGGAGTGGCTTCCATTTCGATTTCGGCATCTGCAATACTTTGTTTTAATTCTTCAAAGTGAGTGACCTTTTTTAGCATTGATTCATCAATAATTTGTTTGAAAAGATGTCCACTTTTGGGTTCGTGGTACATAAATGCTTCAAATAGCGATTGTTCCGTTGCGTACATTGGGCAAATATCCACCCGATTCCCTGTCATTCGGTAAATCATTCCCATCAAAGATTCATTACCCGATTCCAGTGCTTGTTGATTCGTGTAAAACAGGGCTAATGATTCCCGTTGAGCGTGATTCCAAAGGATAAATTTTTTCAAAAATGTTTTTAACAAATAAATCAAATCGTACTTATCGGCTCCACTTTGTTCATTCCGTTGAATTAAATGCTTTTTACTGGCAGCGACGAATTTTAAGGTTTCTTCCAAATCTTGCGTTTCAGCAATCCATGGCTCAAGAATATCTGCAAATCCAAACGTGCCAAATGTGTTTTTCGATAATAATTCAGCATAATATTCAAATGTTGCACGATACCCGATATGTTTGATTGCAAATGCTATATTTTGACGATGTTTATTTCGATACAGATGCGCCATCCGATTCACTAATTGATAAGGCGTAGTGTAATCTTTGGCGAAACTGTCAAACAATCGTTTTGGGTCGAAATAAACCGGCAATTCAAAATTTTCTCGAAATCGGAACGACAACCAATTGATGACTAATTGAATATTGGATATATGTTGCTTTTTAGCAATCATAAAGGCTTTATTGGGGAATTGGTTTTCAAGCAAAATTCCAATTGCAATGATTGCATATTCATATAACCCATCATGTGTATCAATAAACAAAGATTTGGTTGTCAAACCATTGGCATTGGGCGGCATTCCATCGTTCCGAAAAGGAGCGTCTGGATACCATGTAATTGATTTGTTGGCGTTTTGAGTTTTATCAATAAGCCATTTTTCGTATTGGTTCCAGTTTTTATAAAAGCGAATGGTAAAACCAGCCGTAAAGCTGGCTGCATCGCCGTAAAACGAAATACTTTCGTTAGGCATACCGATATTTTCACGGAGTTCCAAATGATTTTTATCCAATGTGCGCGAATAGCCATCATACGCTTCAACGCGTAATAACGGCAAAGGGAAAATCTGTGTCACTTTTATGATACGCGAGAAGGCAATCTCCCAATCAGGTGCGTTGATTTCGCTGGCTTTAAAGAAGAGTTGAATCATAGATTTTTAGAATTATTTTGCACCAAAAATAAATTTTAATGACACTCATTAACCCAACATGCGGATTAATGAATGTGTATGTTGGCGTTTTACGATAAAAACAGATGATTATTTTGACAAGATTCCTGTTTACACCATCAGAAAAATTAGTTTTTTTAATACGCCAAAATTCATTCCTTTCGCATCTATTCAAATGCAACTTGTTTTAAAATTAATTATCGTAAAAACGAGGATTGAGCGTTCAATCCTTGTTTTTTTTCTTGCTTAAATGTCTATATTTGCGTCAAAATTTTTCAAAAACAACCTTGTGCAAATCATGTCGTTACCGAATCCTTTCAGCAACAACAAAAATACTCGTTTTGTTGTTCACCTCTACTTTACAGCCTGCGTGACGGCGGCTTATGCCATTTTAGGCGGCATGTTGATTGCTTATCGCAATCTTTTTAAAGACGATTTCCCACCGACTTTGACCGTCGTGTTTGGTGTTGCTTGCGTTTTGTACGGCATGTATCGTTTTTATAGGAGTTATGAAAATTATAAAGCATCGGAGGAATCGTGAATTTTTATTTTAATAAAAATAATAGGTAATTTAATGAAAATCAATCTTAAAAATAATGTAGGCATCATCGTTACCGCATTCATTGCCCTACTGTTTGGGACGCGTTGTGCGCAAGCACCTGGCAAAGATACGCAGGATACGCCGAATACAGGTCAAATTACGGTCGCAGTGGATGAGACGTTGCTCCCGATTGCGGAAGCACAAGCGCAAGTTTTCAATGCAACGTATGAACGCGCTCATATCCATATGCGGTACAAATCGGAAGCAGCTGCGGTTAAGGATTTGATGAACGATAGTGCGCAAATGATTATGATTGGGCGACCACTCCAACCTGACGAAAAAACGTTTTTCGATAGTCGCCGACTCATGCCGCAACAAACGAAGGTTGCCTTAGACGGCATTGC
>JBDLWG010000271.1:0-9412 GCA_039804385.1 Bacteroidota bacterium | reverse complement strand
CGACGCGATGCGGAATGGAACGCGCCTTTATACGAATTTTTGTTGTTAACGGTGGATTGTATCGACCGTCATCAGCCGAATACGGAAGGGCGGCGCAATGCTTATATGGCAGATATTATTTATGGGACGAATAATGAATTTGGTTTTGACTATTTGCGGGATAATATGTCGCACGATTTGGGCGAATTGGTGCAACGAAAACATCATTTTGCGGTGGTGGATGAGGTCGATTCGGTTTTGATTGATGATGCGCGGACTCCGTTGATTATTTCGGGTCCATTAAGTGTCGGGCAGGAGGAGCAAGAATATATGGCGTTGAAACCCGAAGTCGAGAAATTGTTGGCGGAACAACGAAAATTAGCCACAAGTTTTGTCATTCAAGCGAAAAAATTGTTTGCAGATGGCAAAAAAGGTGTTGAGGAGCAAAATGCAGGATTGAGTTTATTGCGGGCGCACCGCGCTTTGCCGAAATATCGTCCGTTGATTAAGTTTTTGGGGGAGGAAGGCGTGAAAGTCGAATTGCAAAAAGCAGAAAATCATTACATGCAGGAGCAATCGAAATACATGCACATTGCGGATGAACCGTTGTTGTTTACAATTGATGAAAAAAATAGAGGTGTTGAATTGACCGAGCGCGGTGCCGAATTTTTGGCAAAAGGACATGGAGACCGTGATTTTTTCATTTTGCCCGATATTACGACGCGGATGATGGAAGTCACTCAAGACGCAAGCCTCACAATTGAAGAAAAAGCGGCTAAAAAAGAGCAGATTGCACAAGATTTTTCGATTAAATCGCAGCGTTTGCACTCCATTCATCAATTGTTGAAAGCCTATACGTTGTTTGAAAAAGATGAAGAATATGTGGTGATGGATGGTGAAGTCAAGATTGTGGATGAGCAAACGGGGCGGATGATGGAAGGTCGCCGTTATTCGGATGGATTGCATCAGGCTTTGGAAGCGAAAGAAAATGTGAAAGTCGGCGATATTACACAGACGTATGCGACGATTACGTTGCAAAATTATTTCCGAATGTACCACAAACTCGCGGGCATGACGGGTACTGCCGAAACCGAAGCGCAAGAATTGTGGCAAATTTACAAATTGGATGTTGTAACGATTCCAACGAATCGGAAAATTACGCGCAAAGATGATGATGATTTAGTTTATAAAACAGCGCGTGAAAAATATAATGCGGTTATTGATGAAGTTTCCAAATTAAGTGCGGCAGGTCGCCCTGTTTTGGTGGGAACAACGACTGTAGAAATTTCACAATTATTGAGTCGGATGTTGCAATTGCGCGGTATCAAACACAATGTTTTAAATGCAAAACAACATCAACGCGAAGCGGAAATCGTAACTGCCGCAGGTCAATCAGGCGCGGTGACGATTGCGACGAATATGGCGGGTCGGGGAACGGATATTAAACTCGGCGCGGGCGTGAAAGATGCGGGTGGTTTGGCGATTATTGGTACGGAACGACATGAATCTCGGCGGGTGGATCGTCAGTTGCGCGGTCGTGCAGGTCGGCAAGGCGACCCCGGAACGTCTCAATTTTTTGTTTCGTTGGAGGATCAATTGATGCGTTTGTTCCAATCTGAACGGATTGCGGCGTTGATGGACAAAATGGGACACACCGAAGGCGAGATGATTCAACACAAAATGGTGAGTCGTTCCATTGAACGGGCGCAGAAAAAAGTGGAAGAAAACAATTTCGGGACGCGGAAACGCTTGTTGGATTATGATGATGTGATGAATATTCAACGGGCGGCGATTTACAAAAAGCGGTTCAACGCGCTGTCGGGCGAGCGTTTGTCGATTGATTTAAATCAAATGTTCCATTCCATGACGGAAATGATTGCGTCTAATGCGAAAATCAATGGAAAATATAATGATTTTTTGATGTCTTCTTGGGAATATTTGGGGATGAATCCCGAAATTACAGAAGAACAATTTAATGCAAGTTCGGTGGATGGTTTAATTCATTTGTTCCAACAACAATTTCAATCGTTTTATGACCATAAATTTGCGAAAGTCAAAGAATTGTTGTTGCCGATTTGTCAACAAGTGTTTGAAAATGAAGGACATCGATATAGAAGAATTTCAATTCCGTATTCTGATGGACGCGCTCGGGCGTTGAATATTGCGGCAGATTTGCATCAAGCCGTAGCAACGGAAGGCGATTCTATCGTGCAAGACATCGAACAAGCAGTGACTTTGGCGATTATTGATGATGAGTGGAAAGAGCATTTGCGCAATATGGACGAGTTGAAAGACTCGGTGCAAGGCGCGAGTTTTGAACAAAAAGATCCACTCGTAATTTACAAAGTGGAGGCTTACAATTTGTTTGAAACCTTGATTCAAAAAGTCAATATGCGGGTTACTTCCTATTTGTCAAAAGGAATGTTGTTGATTGAAGCTCCTGATGCAATGCAGCAAGCTCCTCCACAACCTTCTGATTATGAACGCATTATGGAAGCAGAACGCCAAGCGCAACAAGAAGCAGAACGCAATGCCCGCGCTGCGCAACGCCGTGAACGCGAGTTGCAACAACAGCAACAACGCGCCGCCGCTGCGAATGCACAAGCCGCTCAAAAACAGGCAACTATCTTGCGCAATGACCCAAAAGTAGGGCGCAATGAGTCGTGTCCTTGTGGAAGCGGGCGGAAATATAAAAATTGTCATGGTGCGTAGTCGTTGTATAACGTTTTGTATAACGTTTGGAGGGTTTTAAAACCCTCCAAACGTTGTTATCAAGACGTTGATACTTAAACGTCGTCGAGATTGCAATCTCGACGACGTTGTGTTTTAATATGGTATTATTTTTGTTAATAATGTATCAAAATAATTGATTTTAAGTGTAACAAAATAATTATCAATTCGTATTCGATTGATAATACCATGATTAGGGTAAAAGATTTACAATTTTTTCATCTTACGTCTTATTTTTAAACCGATGCTTACGTCATGGTTCATGCTGAACAAAATTTCTTTTCTTTTCAAAAAAACGGGTGGATATGACGACCAAAAAACTCTGGTTAGCGGTTTTAGCGGGCAGTGCCTTAGGCATCCCCACCGAAGTACGTGCCGACGATGACATTCATTTTATTTCAGGCGATATTCGCGCAGCTCAAATCCTTGCCGCCAAAGAAGGCAAATTGGTTTTCGTCGATTTTCGGGCAAATTGGTGTGCGCCCTGCAAAATCATGGAAGAATATACTTTTACACACCCGTCTGTGGAAAGTGCGATGAAAACGGATTACGTACCTGTGCAAGTGGATATTGATGATATTGATGGATTTGAATTGAAACAAAAATTTAATGTGAAGATGTTGCCAACCATGCTGATTTTCAACTCGCAAGGGAAGATGATTGGCAAATATGAGGAATCAATGGCAGCGTCTCGCTTGATTGATGTGTTGGAAACGCATAATCAGGCAGATAATAAGGTGAAAACAGAGGAGACGGCAGCAGAATTTTCGCCTGCACCCCCTAAAATTAGAGCTGAACCCGCCCCAAGAGCGATTCCAAAAGCGGCTCCAGCTCCCAAAGCACCTGTCGAAACGGATGTGCCAAAAGCAAGTGTTGCCGATAATGCAGGAGAAATAGATAACGGGGGCGAAGAAAGTGCGCCTCCAAAACCCGAAAAAGCACCCGCAGCAGGACTTGGCGGGCAAAATATGGTGATGCCTGCGAGTGGTTTCACGATTCAAACGGGCGTATATGCGCAATTGAGTTTTGTCAAAAAAGAAGTAGAACGCATCAAAGGACGATTGGGCGACCAACAACGCATATTTGTTTATGGTAATAAATTACCCAATGGAAGTCAAGTATTTAAAGTCTTAGTTGGGGCATTTAACAACAAGGCGGAAGCCCAATGTTACCTCCGCGTGTCGAGCGCGAAAGGGATTCCAGGGTTGGTGAAAAGTTTCCCCGAGTTAAGACAACAATAATTCAATAAATCAACTATACTTTACGCACGATGGTTTTGAGATACAATGGATGTACGGATTGAACGGATTCGCACCGATTGGTACGGATTTTTTTAAAAAAACAACCAATCCGTACCAATCGGTGCGAATCCGTTCAATCCGTACATCCATCCTATCGCAAAATCACCAACGTAAAGTATAGATACAACCTTTGGAGGATTTGAAACCCTCCAAAGGTTTGATAATCATCTTTTTACTTATTATAAATTAAGGTGAACTATTGCGACGCATTTCCACAATATGCACATACCGCAAAAAAACGCCCCAAGCCATGATTGCACTAATCACCAAACCCACTTTGCCATCCAAAAAACCTAATTTCAAAATATAATGTTTGAAAAAACGAAAAAAAGGTTTTACCCATAAATGCCAAATGGTAATTCGACCTGTTTTCGGCGCGTAATCTTGCGCAGACCAAGCCGCATAACGCATTTGTTTTTTTAAAAAAGTATCCAAATCGCGATACGTATAATGTTCAAATTTATATTTTAATAAACCCACTTTTAAATGCGTCGTATCAATTTCCTCATGCACTTGATTTTGATTATAACGCGCCTTATCGCGTTGAATCAAACGCACCGCCGTATCATTTTGCCAACCACTGTATTGAACCCGCTTCCCCATGAAAAAATGTTGAAAACCAATGCGATACACATTATAATTATTAAAACTATTTATTGCTAAAATCCCTTCAATTTCCAATTTTAAGGCAGGAGTTAAGCGTTCATCCGCATCCATAAGGAGTACTGTAGGGTATTGTGCTTGCGGGATAGCCCAATTTTTTTGGTCGGCAGGTCCGATATATTTGCGTTGCAAGCATCGGGTTTGTTCAAATTGTTGTATTATTGCAATCGTATTATCCGTGCTAAAAGAATCAATGACCAATATTTCGGCAGCCCAATCCGATACATTTTGTAAGAGGGCTTCCATATGTTGCGCTTCATTAAAAGTCGTAATCAGCACCGTAATCGGTAATTTTGACATATTGGAGGATGGCAATTTGTTAAATAAAGGGTTTTTGTTGAACCTTTTTGCCGCAAAGTGCGTCACAAATTAAACAAAAAGAGCAAGCATTTTGTTTAAATTCATTATAATTTGAAATTTTAGGATGCAATTTATTTAATCAAAAACGAAAGACCTTTATTTTGAGCAATTTAAAAACAACCCGACTCATTGGTCGATTCGATGGCGGGCAATCTGGCAATTTAGTCATTGTGCTTGGCGCGTTGCATGGCAACGAACCCGCAGGTGTTCATGCACTGCGCACCGTTTTCCAACAGTTGAATGCCCAAGCGGAAAACCTTTCTTTTCAAGGGCGATTTGTCGGTTTCATTGGCAATCTTCGAGCGTTTCAAAAGCAAATTCGATACGTTTCCAAAGACATGAATCGGCAATTCACCATTCAAAAAATAGCGGCTGCCTTGATGCCGCCTTATCGGTTTCGAGATTCTGAAGACCGCGAATTAGACGAATTATTAACGGATATTCGCGCTGAAATCATTGATTATCAACCAAATAAGATTTTTTTATTGGATATACATTCTACTTCTGCCCAAGGCGGCATTTTTGCGATTCCGTTTGATACAGATGCTTCAAGTGTTGCACTTGCGGCGGCATTGCAAGTGCCTGTGGTGACGGGCATGATGACGGGTATCGGCGGCACAACCCTCCATTTTTTCAATGGCGAAGCGTTTGGCGTGCCGAGTACCGCCGCCGCTTTTGAAGCAGGGCAACACAAAGACCCGCGTTCCGCAGATAGAGCTAAATCCGTGATTTTCAATCTGTTGCGACACGCAAACTGTATTGAATCAACTGCTTTTTTGGATAATACGTTGGCAGAAGACAATGAATTTCCAAGTGAAAGTTTGCCTTTGATGGTGGATTTGAAATACGTGCATCACATTTCAGATGAAGATACGTTCCAAATGCGCCCCGGTTTTCGCAATTTTCAACCGATTGAAAAAGGACAATGGTTGGCAAATGATAAAAATGGAGCTGTTTTATCGCCTGCAGCAGGCAGAATTTTAATGCCTTTGTATCAGCCGCAAGGAAAAGAAGGTTTTTTTATTGTTCAGCATAGCAATTCGTAAACGAAAAATCGTCGAGGTTACAACCTCGACGATTTTAAAATATATTTTAAATTTGTAAAAAAAATATTCTATAAGTAGTCTTATTTGAGCAAATTAGGCATGTTTAAACTTTTTTCAGGCTCCATTTCTTTCAATTCGCCTTGAAAAAACTGTGGTGGTATGACAATTTGAGGCAATGACTGCCCGGTATGCGCACATAAGGTCGAAACAAATGCCCGCAAATAAGGAAACATAATGGCAGGCGCATTGTGATGAACATAATGATTCATTTCCTTTTCAGTGGATTTTTCCGTGATTTCCAACTGAAAATGCCCACAACCTTTAACGCTCAACTGAAAATAACCTTCCACTTGTAATAAAAGATTCATCACAATTCGGAAATCACCTGCGGAGGAAGGTTTGATTAATTCCGCAGTGGTTTCCAATGAAATGGAATCTTCAAAATTAAAAGGGCGTTTGACATTCAACAAGGATTCCAGAATGTCAACACCATAAAATAATAATTTTGACTGATTTGTTACTTCCATAATCTATTTATCAACTTAAGCAGCCATTGCATAATTATAATTGCCTGCCTGTTCCTTCTTTGGTTCAGGATTAGACTGTTTCGGTGGACTAAATTGGTAAAAATACTTGTTTTTTACCTTTGTTTGTGTAAAAGTTGCTGTTTTTTGGTAGAAACGTTCTGGTTTCGGTGTGGTGAGACCAAAAGCCTTACCGAAAAAATCAGGATGGGCAGCCGAAATAACGGTACCATCTTCCAATGTCAATTGATGCACATTTGGTTTTTCGATGGTTTCGATACCGTAAAGTGCTGCCAATTCTCTTGCAAATTCATCCATTTTTTTCATAATAAAAATCTCCTTTGTAGTTTATAAAATGATTACCAAGTACGTCTTCTTGGTGGCGATACATAACAACATTCTTTATGAAGCACACAATCATTGTCGGAAACGCAAATTTGTGTCTCTATATAAGCAAAATCTTTTGGTAATGGGAAAAAATCATTTTCAAATTTTTCAATATTTTGCTTTCCGTAAGACGGATTATCTTTTAAAAAAGTACGACGAACTACTTTAATACCAAATTTATGTTTTACCAAATCCAAGGCTAAACAAAGATTTTGAGTTCGATTTTTAGCATCCATCTTAAAACTAAAATCTAAATCGTGATTATAGATTTCCTGCGCCCAATCAAAAAACGTATCAACCCCTTTTCGAGTATCTAAATCTAAAAAAAACTCAAGTGCAACTTCAATTTTAGCTTCAATAACGGCACTGCGCTCATTGTTATGCTTAATTTTGGTTTCTATCCACCATTTTGCTAAATCAAAATCCGTATAAAAATAAAAACCTTGCCCTAACCAATGATCGCGGCGGAAGTTTGCTGTAAAGCCCTTATCAAGTATTTCCGCCACATTTTTATAGGCTGTCCCGTGATAACCAATCATGATTTAGACGCTGAATGAACTTTGTGTTACAAAATGAATCTTTGTTAAAGATGACCCTGCAAATATACGCTTTTAAAAATAGCTTACTCCTTTTTTTAGAAAAAAATGATTTTGTTTTTTTACATTTTTTAAAATAATATTTCTCATTTGCTTATTTTTAATATCAATTATTTTATTTTTTAAATTATAACGGTATGAAAATGCTTTTGTTTAGTTTGTAAAGCAAAATTTAATTTTGTTTAGCAAAGTTCGTAAAACAAAAATGCCTATCTTTTTTTTTCTGCAACAAATGGATATGCAACTATAGTTGATTTTGAATTACTCATTTAAAAAAGAAAAAAGGTTTTGTTAATTGGGGCGAAAGAGGTAACTTTGCACCGTTTTTAGAAGCGTGTTTTGTTAATTCATTTGAAATCAATCAATTACATGGCAAATATCGGTCGTATTAAGCAAGTCATCGGTCCAGTTGTGGATGTTAGTTTCGCGGGCGGTTCCGCATTACCCGAAATCCTCAATGCCTTAGAGGTCAAAAGACCGAATGGCGAAGTGCTTATTTTGGAATGTCAACGGCATTTGGGCGAAGATTCCGTTCGCGCCATTGCGATGGACGCAACCGACGGACTTACGCGCGGCATGGAAGTCCGTGATTTGGGCGCACCTATTAGTATGCCTGTTGGGAATGCAGTGAAAGGTCGTTTATTCAACGTCATCGGCGAAGCGATTGACGGGATTGGCAAAGTAGATAAAAGCAAAGGCTCTGCTTCCATCCACCGCAAACCGCCTACTTATGACCAACTTTCTACCGAAACGGAGGTTCTTTTCACAGGTATCAAGGTTATTGACTTGATTGAACCGTATTCAAAAGGCGGTAAAATTGGTCTTTTTGGCGGTGCAGGTGTGGGCAAGACGGTTTTGATTATGGAATTAATCAATAATATTGCGAAAGGTTATGCAGGGATGTCCGTGTTTGCGGGCGTAGGCGAGCGGACGCGGGAAGGCAATGACCTTTTGCGCGAAATGATTGAATCTAACGTAATTAGATATGGCGATGCATTCAAACATGATATGGAAAAAGGCGGTTGGGATTTATCAAAAGTGGATAAAAAAGAGTTGGAAAAATCTCAAGCAACCCTTGTTTTCGGTCAGATGAATGAGCCGCCAGGAGCGCGGGCGCGTGTGGCGTTATCTGGTTTGACGATTGCGGAATATTTCCGGGATGGCGACCCGAAAGACCCACAAGGCGGACGGGATATTTTGTTTTTCATTGATAATATCTTCCGTTTTACGCAAGCGGGTTCGGAAGTATCGGCGTTATTGGGACGGATGCCATCGGCGGTGGGTTATCAACCAACGTTGGCGAGTGAGATGGGTTTAATGCAAGAACGGATTACTTCGACCAAACGCGGTTCGATTACGTCGGTGCAAGCCGTGTATGTGCCTGCGGATGACTTAACGGATCCAGCTCCTGCAACGACTTTTGCCCACTTGGATGCAACGACGGTTTTAAATCGTAAAATTGCAGCTTTGGGGATTTATCCTGCGGTGGATCCATTGGATTCGACTTCTCGGATTTTGAATCGCAAAACATTGGGTGATGCTCATTATGATTGTGCGCAAAAAGTGAAAAGTACGTTGCAACGTTATACTGAATTGCAAGATATTATTGCAATTTTGGGGATGGAAGAGTTGTCGGAAGAAGATAAATTGGTCGTTCACCGCGCTCGGCGCGTACAACGTTTCTTATCACAACCGTTCCATGTTGCGGAACAGTTTACTGGTTTGAAAGGCGTATTAGTGCCGATTGAGGAGACGATTCGCGGATTCAACATGATTATGAATGGCGAAGTGGATCAATATCCAGAAGCGTCTTTCAACTTGGTGGG
>JBDLWG010000270.1:0-2839 GCA_039804385.1 Bacteroidota bacterium | reverse complement strand
AATTTGGAATTTTACGCCATTGCCCGTATTGACTAAAATACTTTTTACCGTTTCAGCCGTTTTGACAGGTAACGTTGATTTTTCAACAACAATTTTATCCGTCTTAGCACTTTTGGCAATTTGCCGCGCACACAATTCAATATATTTTAAATCCGATGCCATGCCCTTCCCCGCGCCATACATTTTTGTAGGCGTATTCACTGAAATAAAAATCATTTCAGATTCTGCAATTGCTTTATCAACTTCCGTAGAAAAAAATAAATTTTTTCCTCTGGTTTGTTTTACAATCTCACTGAGTCCTGGCTCATAAATAGGCAATTTACTTACATCGGGATCATTCCAAGCATCAATTCTATTTTGGTTAATATCCACAACGGTCACTTTTAAATATGGACACTTTAACGCCATCACAGCCATCGTCGGTCCTCCTACATATCCTGCACCAATACAGCAGATACTTTTAATTTTACTCATAATCGTTGAATCGGTCGTTTTAAAAACACAATTGCTTCACCGTGATTTATAAAAAATCTAAAATTTATTTATAAAAAGTATAATTATTTTCAATAATTCAGGAACTAAATATATGATATTTTTCGTTATGAAAATATAAATTTTTCAAACATATTCCTAATATTTAAAAATTGTAAACATGACAGTTCAACAAAGCGCGGACGTAATGATGTTCCGCAATTTAGCCCAATTTTTGGCACAAAACGCTGCCATTCTCGACAAATCGCACACTTTAAAAGAAGATGCAACCGATTTTCAGAATGCATTATCGCAGTTAGAAGCCAAAATCAAATCTATCAACACGATGTCCGAAATCACAGGACAAGAAAAACTCCAATTGCGCGATACGATTGCACAAGATGCCATTCGCTATTTAAGCATCCTTCAGCGACACGCTATCAAAACCAATCATCTTATGCTTAAAAAAGTATCCGATGTTAAAGTATCCGCGCTCAAACAATGTTCGGATGCCGATTTTATAACACAGTCCAATCAAATCGCTGCCATTTTAACCGATAATGCAACCATTTTATCTGCCGCATTAATATCCGTCGCAGACCAAAATGGTTTAATTGAAAAAATAAATCTTTTTAAAACCGTTAAACCACAAGTCAAATTGAATATTACTCGAAAAGCGGTTCAAAATGAAGATATTGATACGTTTGTCAAAAATATAAAAGCGCAGTTGAAACAATTATTAGATGCAAGCGTGTTGTCCGTCGAAGGGAGCGACCCTGATTTTGTCCGCGAATACACCCTCAATCGTCAACGCCGTGAACCCACTAAAACAACCCCCAAAAAAGAGTAAGCGATTTCGGATTGTGGATTGCGGATTGCGGAATGAACTCGTTTTGTTATGAATGTGTAATTCGTAATCGAACGAGTTTATTTTTTTGCCACGAATTTCACGAATTTTTACGAATTGCTTGCATTTCGTTCAACAAAAAGAGCATTGTTATACATACAACTCAGGTAAAAAAGTTTTAAATGGAATATTGAGTTTTCGGCAATACGTCATAATCTGACTTAATGTAGCAGACTCTTTTTGCTTTTCAATCCGCAAAATAACCTATTTATCCAATCCTGTCAATTGAGCCTTATGCTCTAAGACCTCAGAATGAATGTTTTGCAATACAAAACGATTACTGACCAATTGTTTTAATTCTTTTAATTGCAAGTTTTGGATATAAGCGTCCATTGTCAGACTGATTTCATCCAAATCTTCTTGCGTATCCATTCTCTCAAATGATATCGGAATCCTTTTTTGACTCATCGCTCTCAATTCTTTTACAGAAAGCAATTGAATCAAATTATCTTGTTCGTCTATTGAATAAATCATCGGATTCGCTGCTTTTAAAGAATCAATCTTTTTTCTAACGTATCTATCCAAGCTTTGAATCTTGGGCATTTCTCCAAAATGGTTTCAAAACCATTTTCTAATGCAATAAAATTGCCATGAAATGGCTTTTTGTATTTCGCTGGGGCGAATAATTGTATTAATCGTTTGGATGGTGCCGTCTCAGGATGATCATTTATCAACTCAGGATTGGGATACTCTTGTAAAATCGCTTGAATAGCGGTTCGAGCTGATGCAGACAAACCACAAAACTCAAAACCATCCCATTTCGTAAATAATAATGCTTCAAATTCATGCAATTGAATGTAGGGGACAAACCGATAATCCCCAATATCTTCCAAACAAGCCTGTTCTAAAAAAGCAACTCTATCTATTTTATCGCTTATTTTTTGAGCCGCTTCGTATTTTGGAAAATCGCTTCGTAACTGATAAAAGTCAATTAAGGAAGTCACTATCATATCTTCTTTTCCGCGCAACACCCGTTCAACATGAGATTTAAAACGAAGATAGCGCACATCGCCTCCTTTATGTCCAGGACTTGTTTCAAGTCCAATCGGACGAACCTCCAAAATTTGTTTAGCACTCCAATAAGGAGCCATACAATCTTTTACAAATTCACATTCCGTAGGTCCTTCAACAATAATATTAAGCACTTTTGATTTCGTCATGGCGTACCTCCTATGATATTTTTGCGCCATAATTCACCTAAATTGTAATCCTCTATCCATTGTTCGAGGTCTGCCGAATGAAGCCGCTTGAATACCGATTGTTGTTGCGCTCTATCCACCACAATAATATTTTCGGGTTCAAAATGTTCCAATAAATTAACCGATTGCGTCGAAAGGATGATTTGAGATTTGGTTGTAGCCATTTTTAGGAGTGCCGCCAATTTCTGAATCGCTGCGGGATGTAAACCTAATTCGGGTTCATCAATAATAATTGTTTTCGGAGGATTATAATGCAACAATG
>JBDLWG010000269.1:0-4296 GCA_039804385.1 Bacteroidota bacterium | reverse complement strand
CATCAAAATATCTTTATCTTGAATTAAAATGGGAAGTTTTTTTTATGGATTTTCGATTCAACCGTTTGTACGAATTGTGGGTGATGGATGTACGGATTACACGGATTGCACGGGATTGGTACGGATTTAGGATTTAATGATCCGTACCAATCCCGTGCAATCCGTACATCCATCACCCACAAATTCGTACCAATGATTGAATCCTAAATCCGTACCAATCCCGTGCAATCCATGTAATCCGTACATCCATCACCCACAAATTCGTACCAATGATTGAATCCTAAATCCGTACCAATCCCGTGCAATCTGTGCAATCCGTACATCCATCACCCACAAATTCGTACCAATGATTGAATCCTAAATCCGTACCAATCCCGTGCAATCCGTGTAATCCGTACATCCATCACCCACAATTCGTACCAATGATTGAATCCTAAATCCGTACCAATCCCGTGCAATCCGTACATCCATCACCCACAATTCGTACCAATGATTGAATCCTAAATCCGTACCAATCCCGTGCAATCCGTGCAATCCGTACATCTATCACCCACAATTCGTACCAATGATTGAATCCTAAATCCGTGCAATCTGTCCATCCATCACCTATAGTTAAAAACATTATATTTAAAAAACACAAATAATCAAAATAAAATTGGCATAAAAATTGTTTTCACCAAACAGATAACCTATTTGCTCACTTATAAATCCAGCTTATGTTAAAACATAAAGATTTAACGGATAAGATTATTAGAGCCTTCTACAAGGTCTATAATGAACTTGGACATGGATTCTTAGAACGTGTCTATCAAAATGCCATGATAGTGGCTCTTAAATCCGAAGGCTTAGACGTGGTTCCTCAAAAACCAATTAAAGTTTATTATCAAGAACACCTTGTAGGCGACTATTTTGCCGATATAATGGTGAATGATACGATTATTGTGGAATTAAAAGCAGCCACGATGCTTGTCGAAGCGCATCAAAATCAACTCAGGAATTATTTGAAAGCAAGTGGAATGGAAATTGGATTGCTGATGAATTTCGGAGAAGTCCCCACCTTTAAACGATTAACTTGGTTTAACAATCAAATGCGTGAAAATTAAGGTTTGAATGGAGGGTGATGGAGGTACGGATTTCATGGATTTTCACGGGATTGGTACCGATTTTCGATTCAACAATCCGTATCAATCCCGTAAAAATCCGTGCAATCCGTACATTCATCACCACACAAAAATGGTCAAAGAACCCAAAAATCCAATGAATCCAAGTTTAAAGGCGTACCAAGGTTTCCAATAAAAAGCCCCAGAATTTCTGTACCGAACTAATTTGCACGCGTTCATCAGGCGAGTGCGCCCCGCGAATCGTCGGACCGAAAGAAATCATTTCCATTTTTGGATAATTTCGACCCAAAATCCCACATTCCAAACCCGCATGACACGCGCTCACCAATGGTTTTTCATGGTAACGCTCTTCATACAAATCGCGCATGAGCTTGACAATCAACGCATTAGGATTCGGAGTCCAACCCGTATAATTACTACCATAACTCACTTGCGCCCCCAATAATGCCCAAACGGACGTAATCGCTTGTTGCAAATCGCCCTTTTCGGAATCAACTGAACTCCGCGTCAAACATTGTATCGAATACACGCCTTCGCCCACCGAAACCCGCGCTAAATTGTTGGAAGTCTGCACCAAATCGGCAATATCGGGACTCATCCGATAAATCCCATTCGGACACGCATAAATACTCCATAACAATTTGTTTTGAAAACGCGTTGGCAACACCTTTTCGGGCAAATCGGTTGCCGTCATGGAAAGGTCTAATTGTGGGTCCGTTGTTTGATATTCAGCTTTTAATATATTTTTAAAATCATCAATCGTTTTTTGAATGCTTTTCAGTTGCGCTTCCAAAACCACGATAATTGCCCGCGCTTCTCGTGGAATCGCATTGCGCACATTGCCGCCGTCAATCGCCGCAATTTCAATTTTTGCCGATTTTGCCAAGGTGGACAAACATCGATTCATCAATTTATTGGCATTGCCGCGTCCTTTGTGGATGTCAACGCCCGAATGTCCGCCCGTCAAACCTTTCAAAACCAATTGAAAAGCCTTCGTATTTTTCGGCGCAACCGCCCGATAAACGCCTTCCGCCGTGACATCAATGCCGCCCGCACACCCAATCGTGAGTTCATTATCCTCCTCCGTATCCAGATTAAGCATTATATGTCCGTCCAATAAACCGCCTTTCAATGCTAACGCGCCTGTCATGCCCGTCTCCTCATCAATCGTAAACAGGGCTTCCAACGCGGGATGCTGAATATCGGTCGAAGCCAATAACGACATAATCGTTGCAACGCCGATGCCATTATCCGCGCCCAAAGTCGTGCCTTTCGCCTTGACCCAATCGCCATCAAGGTACATTTCGATGCCTTGTGTGTCAAAATCAAACACCGTATCCGCATTTTTTTGATGCACCATGTCCAAATGACTCTGCAAAACGACAGTTGGCTTGGCTTCCAAACCTTGAGTAGCGCGTTTTTTGATGATAACATTGCCCACTTCATCCACAAAAGTCGGCAAATGCAAGCTTTCGCCAAAGGATTTGATGAATTGAATAACACGCGCCTCTTTTTTGGACGGGCGCGGTACGGCATTCAAATCCGCGAAATGATTCCAAAGGGCAGTTGGCTTTAATTGTCTAATTGATTCATTCATTTTATGTTAAATATTTATTTTTGAGAGCATGCTATGGATGCACTTAGTTCAAAAACGATTCCATAAACAAATTATAAGGTATTTACACGATTGATTTACAACAATTTAAATATTGAACCCTACCGCGCAACTTAGGTTATGGCTATTAATTATTGGCAAAAATAAATATTATTTTGCAAACGCCGTTTTTTCCTCAATTTCTTTGGCAGTCATGGTTGGAAATGATTTTTGAATAACTTTATCCCAATTTTTACGAAATTTTATTTTAAAAATATAATGTATTCATTAAGTGGCATCGTAGTCGGGAAATTTATTTCCCGACTACGATGCGGTTTGTACCAAACTTAATAAACACTCATTTGTTATAGATTTTTTTGCAAATTTATCAAAAAAATCACCCATTCATGCAAATTTTAACTCGACTATTAGTGTTATTGCTAATCGTACCTGCCACTTTTGCTTTTACGCAAACAGGCATCATCAAAGGACGTATTGCCAATGCGCTCAACAATGACCCCTTGCCTTTCGCTACGGTGCAACTCGTCGGCACGACACAAGGCGCACAATCGGACGATAATGGCAATTACGAAATCACGGGATTGACTCCGAACTTGTATCAAATCAAAGCGAGTATCATCGGTTTTAAAGAAATCACGTTGTCCGAAATTCAGGTAACTAATTCAAAACCAACGGTTTTGGATTTTGCGATGGAGGAAAATTCGACAGAAATGAAAACGGTTGTCGTCAAAGCGAGTCCGTTTGTCAAGACCGAGGAAAGCCCTGTTTCGTTGCGCAACATTGGTATTTCGGAGATTGCGCGGAATCCAGGCGGCAATCGGGACATTTCAAGAGTGATTCAATCGTTGCCGGGCGTGACTTCGGTGGCTTCTTTTCGCAACGATTTGATTATTCGCGGCGGTGCGCCCAATGAAAATCGCTTTTATTTGGATGATGTCGAAGTCCCGAATATCAATCATTTTGCGACTCAAGGCGCGTCAGGCGGACCCGTAGGTTTGATAAATGTCGATTTTATCAAAGAAGTTGACTTTTATTCGGGCGCGTTTCCTGCCAATCGCGGGAATACGTTGAGTTCGGTTTTCAATTTTCGGCAACGAGATGGGCGCAGTGACAAATGGGGTTTCAAAGGAACGGTTGGCGCGAGCGATATTGGCATCACGGCGGAAGGTCCGTTGAATGATAAAACCACTTTTTTGTTTTCAGCGCGGCGGTCGTATTTACAATTTTTGTTTAAAGCCTTGAAATTGCCCTTTTTGCCTACGTACAATGGGTTTCAAATGAAAATCAAACATAAAATTGATGCTAAAAATGAATTAACCTTCATTGGTTTGGGCGCGGTCGATCAATTTGCCTTAGACACGACTGCCAATAAAACCGAAACCCAAAAATATCAATTGGATTTTTTGCCCGAAAGCCCGCAATGGAATTACACGAATGGGTTGATTTGGAAACGATTTGATGATAAAGGTTATTGGACATTCGTTTTAAGTCGCAATATGTTGAATAACAAGAGTTATAAATATTACAAAAATAATTCAAATAATGAAAAAATCTTAGATT